>JBQVMC010000089.1:0-7979 GCA_052361145.1 Methanosarcinaceae archaeon | reverse complement strand
CAAATTAAACGGCGAACCATTATATCACAAAACACATTGAGGCGAATTAATTTAAGCCATGTGAATAAATACTGGAAGACTCACGTGTATATGACATTGTAATAAGGCAGCTCACAAAAATTAATACACCCATTTTTCGTATCCACTTCAAAAATTAGGGTAAAATGCATATTTGCATTGTCAAAATCAGGTGCCTAAGCAGGTTTTCAATTTCAGGAAAGAGTCAATCACCCTTAAATTTGAAGAGGATACCATTTTTCGTTGGTTCAAATCAGAAGCACATACGGGCGTGACGTGAAAAGTTCAGCGAATGTGTCTGGCGGGTAAATTATTTATTGGGAATTCCTAATGCAAAATGAGAGAAAATATCGCTTACGCTCAAATAATCCGGCGTATATATTATAAAAAATATACAATAAAAAAGAAAAGAGGTGCACATACCAAAGAGTCCATTGTGCACAAAATGCCTCAAACAGTCTTTAGTGAAAAATACTTTTTTATAACAGTACTACAATTCGAGCAAGACACCACAACCCAATCACCAACTTCGTCCTTGGAATATTTTTCAAAGATCGATGCCCCGCATGTCGGGCACAAATAATAATCCTTGAAATAGTAGTGATAAAACTGCGGACATTTTCCCAGCCAATCCAAAACTTCCTGCATACGTTCAAAATAGCGTTGCTTTGAAGGCATATCACTATTCCCAATTGCATCTGCAGCACGCCTACTGATATCCTTTGTATGATTATGGGATTTCACAGTAAGTTTTTTGTAATCCGATATATATTTTGTGGTATTATTCAGATACTTAAGATAACCGCCATGCGCTTTTGGTTTACTGTGTAAGATAGTACGAATAAAATACTCTCCCATCACATCTTCCATAATATCAGCACATGTAGTACATATATTGTACGCATCATAGAGTTTAGTATCCTGCTCCTGACCGCAAATAACGCATGTTTCCATTTTCACACCTCCGCCGGAGTGATCGATAAGTGTTTCTAGACCTCTACCGGGATCGTTGCTTCTCGCGTGAACATGATCGGAAATATATTAAGAACTGCAAGAAGATCACCAGATCTGATCATGCCCGATTCCTGTCCGATAACGTATGCATATTTTATAATCCTGTCATTTTCGATCACACTGTTCCCATATTTTGAACCCACCTTTAGCACAGATACAACTGCATGATGTGAAAAAGCACATGGCGTTGCAAGCATATCGTGCTTGAGTTGAATTTCCTTCACATTTATCTTTTTGAGTTCACCTGCACTAATCTCAATATCCTCATCAGAGATTACCATCTCCCACTTGGCACGTGTTGCCATCGTGAATTCATAGGGCGATACCTTTACTTTTTGAGATTTCAGTTCCCCGTTTTTATGGGAAACAATCTGAACGATTTCTGTGGACATTCAATCACCAACTAAATAAATACAATACTGTTATTAATAGTTTTCCTGTATTATTAATGAATAATCATTATGAATATTGATTCTGCAGACACATTAATTCTGCAGATGTATTAGTCACATATAAGTTATATAAAGTATTCGTAAATATATAGCCATCCTTAATACCAGATGCCGATAGCGAAAACCCATTTAATTATGTTTATGATGATACATTATTTAGTTTTTGACACTGAATCCATACCAATCGATTTCAAGATATTTGACAATTCTGTGTAACTATCAATTGGTGGACAATTTAGTCTGACGATAACGTATATGTATGGATAATTACCAAATTTTTTGGTTTCCCCATTTGGACATAATAGTTTTGTTTATATTACATACAACCGCATAAAATCAATTAATGTTAAGTATTCAAATGATAGATATAGTATGTACATTTCAATATTGTGAAAGGTGTAATAATGGCAGGTAAAAATGAACTATCTAAAAAAGATCGTACCATTTTCGATCAAAAATGCATCACCTGTGGCACATGGATGAATACAAAAGAAGAGAAAAGCAAAAAAGGTGCGGTTATAATTACTTATTCTTGTCTGGAATGCGGGCTCTCATACTCAATTGGCGAGGATTGATATGGCCGAATGGACACTCGAACATCTTTTGAGCACAACCCCAAATGATCTTGAAAATCTTGTAGCGTACCTGTTTAGGCAAATGGGATATACAGCAGTAGTTACACGTCATTCACACGATGGCGGCGTTGACATTGAACTTGAACTTAAGCAATTTGGCTTGTCCCACAAATGGCTTGTACAGGTGAAACGATATGCTGATGCAGTTGGTGTAAAAGAGGTTCGTGAGTACAGCAGCCTGCGATATCGTGATAATGTGGATGGTGTGATCATTGTTACAACTTCCGATTTCACAAAAGGAGCAGAAGAGGAAGCTGCAGAGCATAATGTAAAACTCATCGACGGCACTTTGCTTGTCCGGATGCTTGAACACTATTGTTCTGATGAACAGGCACAGGTGACGGGCAAATCAGATGTACCAAATCCAAAAATGACATCCATTAGTGGAGCGATCCTTAAGAGTGGCGAGCATGTTCTTGCAAGTGAACCGATCGTCATTGGAAAAGACA
Organism: Methanosarcinaceae archaeon; assembly: GCA_052361145.1. GTDB lineage: Archaea > Halobacteriota > Methanosarcinia > Methanosarcinales > Methanosarcinaceae > Methanovorans. The sequence goes on along the minus strand of JBQVMC010000089.1, from coordinate 5,411 downwards.
GGCTTGTGATGGTTGTTACGAACAAAAATATCTTTTTCAAAAAGGGAACAGGCAGTATGCTTTCCAATAAATCGGAGATATTTCGCCGCATAAGAGCAAATGATATAATAGGTGTACACGCCGAAGCAAAGCATATTTTTCTCCTGACAGGTTCAAAGAAGATCGAGATTCTCAATATACAGCCAAAAAACCACGCAAAAGTACTGGAACTGCTAGTACAACTGCGAGCAGATTACTTGAAGGGGGAACATCTTATAAGATTGACACAATCAGGTGTAATAATTTTTATACTGACAAATAAACGCCTGACAATCATCAATCCGCATGATGGTGTGAATGAGGAAATAAAAGTGAAATATATAATAAGTTCAAGGGTTTCAAATGGTGGATTGTTCAAAAAACCAAAACTCATTGTTTCGGAATCAGGGGACGATGTCCGCAATCACGAAATTGAAGTTAAGGATGTAATCGGATGGCAAAAGGCAATTGAGGATGCGGTGCGGGTGAGTTGAATAATTAGAACTATAACTATATCATAATAATAAAAATAATGATATTTGTTTTCATATGTGTTCAGGGGTAATATTCTTAGCCATGATTCATTTCATTCAGAATACCTAATAATGTCTCGAAACAAAGCATTAAATCCGGATAATTCAATACGAACAGTAAATAAGCCCAATCCGAAAATTGTAAATCAAACACATGTACAGCATCATAGCCGTAGACATATCCGGACGACACAAGATCAATAACCGTTACTACATGGTCTGTGCAGCCGTATCAATATCAATCAGCGCGGACCATGTCGAAAAAGTGAATCAGATTAAGGTCAAACCATTCTGGCTGGATTCGGCGCCCGGGTTATTAGACATAATACAGGTCATAGAAGATACTGCAAAAGGAATCGAATTTGATGGGACGATTATTACCGAGCACGGGGAGATGTATAATCAGTCAGAAAGAATGGTTGCAAGTATGTTCTCGCGCGATTTCAAGTATCAGGAATCACTTGGTGAGCGACGTGCAATCGAACTGGCCCATCATATATCGTTATGCGCGCGAAATTTACTTATAAAAGAACTTAGAATTGAATGATTATCATGACTTACAATTTACCGGACGTTTGAGGGCTCTTAAACATGAAACATGCAATCCTTGTGCAGCGAAATGACCCCATTTGCGATGAATCAAAAAACGCACAACATCTTTTGGAATTACAAGAATTGGCAAAATCTGCCGGCTATCAGGTGATTGGCAATGTTACGCAAACAAGAACTCCTGATAGAAAATATCAGCTCGGGCGCGGAAAAGTTGAAGAACTTGCTCTGTTAGTTAATGAATTAGGTGCTGATTTGATCATTTTTTACAACCAGTTGAGTACCACACAAATATACAACATATCTGAAACATGTAAATGTGAAGTAATTGATAAATTCCAGTTAATTCTGGAAATTTTTGCATCACGGGCAACCACAAAACGTGCAAAAATCCAGGTCGAGCTTGCAAAACTTCGTTACGAACTACCAAAAGCAAAGGCTATCGTATCGCTCCTTAAAAAAGAAGAGCGTCCGGGTTTTATGGGACTTGGCAGTTATGAGGATTCCTATGAACAGGATATCAAAAACAGGATCAGTCGAATACGCAAAGAACTTGCAAGTGTACATAAGGACAACGAATTGCTTCGGCTCAAAAGACATGAGCGCGGCTTTTCGATCGTGGCGCTGGCAGGTTATACCAGTGCAGGAAAAAGTACCCTTTTCAATTCACTTGTGGGCGAAAATATGCACGTGGATGACACGCTTTTCACAACGCTTATGCCCATAACACGCGCACTTAATATTTGCGGGCGCCGTGTACTTTTAACTGATACGGTCGGTTTCATAGAAAACCTGCCACACTGGATGGTTGATGCGTTTCGTTCAACATTAAACGAGATATTCCTTGCCGACATCATTCTATTGGTTGTTGATGCCAGCGAATCACCAGACATCATACGACAAAAACTTGTCACCTCACATGATATATTATGGGAACAGGTAAAAGGAGTTCCCATTGTCACTGCGATGAACAAGGTTGACAGTATAACAAAAAAAGAACTGGAAGAGCGACTTGAAAACATCGGGTACCTTGCACCAAATCCGGTTTGTGTCTCTGCAAAGAACGGAGTCGGATTAGATGAACTCAAAATAGAAATATTCAGGCAACTGCCAAAATGGAAGCGAGATACGGTGTCGTTACCAATGTCTGAACATGGAATGTCCATTGTTTCATGGTTGTTTAATGAAGGTTTTGTGCACAACATTATCTACAGCGACCGGATAATAGTTGATTTCGAAGCACGTGATGAAATAATACGTAAAGCACGGACAAAAGCAATTTAATATAATATGATATGTGGGTTAATATTAGTCAAATGCGCCTCATGTGGCGAATTGTTTCACCGGCATCAAGGGCGTCAAAATAATACAATATCAAGATCAGGTCGAAACTAAAATGCAAAAAATTGGAATAGGAATCGCCATAACCGACCCGACCGACTGGACAGCCATAGCCCTCATAGCCGCAGCAAAACAAAAACATCTCGCCCCGGCAATAATAAACCTGCATAACGTAGATGTCAAAATACAGCATGGTATTCATTACAACGCAAACGACACCGACCTATCCGGACTTGACGCAGTTATTGTGCGCGATGTCGGCGCGGGTACACTTGAAGGTGTTTCATTCCGATTTGATATTCTCCGGCAGTTAGAAATGAACGGTACACTGGTCATTAACACCCCGCAATCCATACAAAACGCCGCAAATAAATACCACTCCACCTGTCTTCTGGCACAGGCAGATCTTCCGATCCCGAGTACAAGAGCAGTTCAGGACACCGAAAATGCGTTAAATGCACTTGCCGATTATGGTGACGCGGTTATAAAACCAATCTTTGGCTACAAAGGCATAGGAATTGTTAGGATAAAAGACGGCATAGCATTACAACCGAACAACAAACCGTGTCCTGAACCTGTCGAACAACTCATAGATAAACTCATCACTGAAAAAGAGATGCTCTACATTCAGGAATTTATTAAGAATCCGGGGCGGGATATCCGTGCATTTGTAATCAATGGGAAAGTGATCGGAGCAATCTATCGCAAAGCAGCAGACGGGACATGGCTTAACAATCTCAGTCAGGGCGGCACTGCCGCACGGTGTGTTCTGTCGCAGAACCAGGAAGATATATGCATACGTGCCGCAGAAACCATTGGTACGGTCTTTGCAGGCGTGGACATAATCGAAGAAAAGGATGATCAGGATAGTGCGGTGATACTTGAAATCAATGGCACACCATCGGGAGCAGGAATATATGAGGCATGGGGTATAAATGTTGCTGAAAAAATAATCGATTACGTGACTACGGAAATATAGGGACAATAGTAGCGTTTTATATTAAGTATTACGAGGAACAATGAAGATGACTGAATACAAACAATGTATTGTGATACGCGATGACCTCAAACTATCGAAAGGTAAACTTGCGGTACAGGTTGCACATGCTGCTGTATCTGCATCGGAATGGGCAGGGAGGAATTCACTTGAATATTGGAAGGACGGAGGCCAGAAAAAAGTGGTGCTGCGGGTTGCGACATTGCAGGATCTTTTTGAACTAAAGGAAGTGGCAAGACGACATGACCTTCCAACAGCGCTCATCACGGATGCGGGGCGTACCGAGATTGCACCCGGCACAGTTACAGTGCTTGGAATAGGACCTGCAAGGTCAGACGAACTTGACAAAATAACAGGTCACTTGAAACTATTGTGATATAAGGAGATCATCACAAATGGAAGTAATGGATATTGAAAAAAAAACCGGTATCGACATATACACCACGACCACTGAAGGTATCGGAGGAACGTTAAAGCAGCAAGTAGAGGACTTTATTGTGACAGAGATCACCAACCGTGAAGAAGGAACTAGTGGGAAACAACTCATACTTGAACTTACAAAACACAACTGGGACATGCACCATGTTATTCGCGACCTATCACGAAAATTTGGCATCAGCCAAAAGCGCATATGTTTTGCAGGCACCAAGGACAAGCGTGCCGTAACCACCCAGAAGATCAGTATTTATAATATGACACCACAGGCCGTGGATGATATTTACCTGAAAGATGTGAAACTAAAGGTGATAGGAAGATCGAACAGACCTATAAAGTTGGGTGATCTTACCGGAAATAAGTTCAAGATAACGGTTCGGAACATTGTCCCGGGAGAAAACGAACTGCAAACACAACTTCAGGAAACCACAGGTGAAATCCTGGAAACCGGTGGTGTCCCTAACTTTTTCGGGATACAGCGATTTGGAGCGATCCGACCCATCACACACCTTATAGGGGAAGCAATAGTTTGCGGTGAACCGGAAGAAGCCGCACTGGCATATATTGCAAGATCATTCCCTGATGAATCCGAAGAAAACAAACGTGTGCGTAACTATGTATTTAATACAAGGGATTATGCATGGGGACTTGATCATTATCCTTTGAATCTACGGTATGAACGCTCGATGATGCATCATCTTGTCACAGACCCTGATGATTTTACAGGTGCATTTTTGGTGCTCCCAAAAAGCATACGCATGCTTTTCGTACATGCCTACCAGTCATATTTATTTAACCGGATACTGTGTGAGAGGGTTAAAGAAGGCCTGACGCTAAGCAGTGCTGTTGAGGGAGATATAGTTTGTTTCAAGAACAAGAATGGACTTCCCGATATTTCCAGGACAGAGAATGTTACCTCACAAAACCTCAATGGAATGAACAACCTGCTGCGGCGCAGACGTGCCTTTGTGACCGCACCATTGATAGGTTACAACACTGATTGGGCGTCCGGTCAGCAGGGTGAGATCGAGCACCGCATATTTGATAAAAGCAGGGTTACAATTGAGGGATTCAAGGTCCCATTAATGCCTGATTTGGCATCAAAGGGATTAAGACGTGAAATCCTGCTGCATGTACAACCCTTGTATGCTGTATCAGAAGATGAATTAAATTCCGGGAAAACAAAAGCAGTTTTTGAATTTTCACTGCCAAAGGGAAGTTATGCAACAACCCTTATGCGTGAATATATGAAAGTTGATCCAAAACAAATGAGTTGATCAATGACTCGGTGATATTGTTAAATACTCCCATTTGACCCATAGGTTAACCTGTATTGTAACCAAAACAGCATTGGTAATAACAATGCCCTTGAAATCTCTAAAGAATATATAGCAACTTCATTGGTGTTCGCTTAAGCAATCCATTCCTCCATTAGTCGTTCTCTATTTATATTAGGATCCGGACTGTGCTGTAAATATATGTCATATATTGTAGTCATATTTAGTACCAGCCCCATGGATTCGATTACTTCTTTTAGT
>JBQVMC010000088.1:0-8016 GCA_052361145.1 Methanosarcinaceae archaeon | reverse complement strand
GTGCAGGATGTGTATAACTTCGACAAGCGCATCGTGGCAGGCAGGGTTGAGAGCGGCGTTATGCGAGAGGGCGAGAAGATCCGAATACTCCCGTCTGGCGAAGAAACCTGGGTGAAGACAGTGGAAGAATACCTGAAGGATGTCCACGAAGCGGAAGCCGGAAAAAGCACCGGCATAACAACTGAAGACAAGCTCTTCATCGACCGCGGTAATGTGATCGTACACAGTGATGCAGGGGATATGCCTGTGGTAACGGACCGGATACGGGCTAATCTATTCTGGATGGATAGAACTCCCTTCAAGATGGGTGAAGGTATTCGGTTTCGGTGCGCAACCCAGGAGGTTGCATGTGAGATCGAAAGGATCAATACGGTCATCGACTCCTCCACGCTCGAGTTGATCGGCGAGGATACCGGCGAGATAAGAAACAGGGAGGTCGCAGACGTTACAATACGGACTGATGCGCCGGTTGTTGTGGAGAACTTCAATAAGATACAGGAACTCGGAAGGTTCGTGCTCGGGAGAGAAGATACCTGTGCAGGCGGGATAATAACCGAACTGGGGGGAGAAAAATGATCGTAGTGCTTGCTATCGATGCTCTGGAATATGATCTAGTCGAAGCGTTCGGATGCGATAACCTGAAGCAGAAATTCTATGGGAAGACTGATATCCATGAGTTTTCAGAGCCGAGAACGATGGTTCTGTGGAATTCGTTCATGACGGGTGAGAACCGGGAGAAAGAGGTTCTGGAGTTTGGCGATAAGGGGATGTGGAATATTAAACTGGATATCGAGGATACTTTCTTTGCTCGCTTCGAGAATCCGAAGATTCTGGATCTGCCCGGATTCAATTATGATAAGGAGCAGCACGAATTGGAGCGGCGTATGTTAAAGGAGTTTTTCGCAGCTGTTGGTGATGAAGAGAAGGCAGAGATACGAAAAAATTACAACAACCACGCATTCGAGCATCACAGAAGGATAAAGAAGGAGTTTTCTGACGCACTTTCCGGGGATTACGATTTCGTGCTCGGTTACTTCAGCGCGGCTGATGTGATCGGGCACTTAAACTTCGGGAACAGGGCGCTCATGAAGATGATCTACCGGGACATGGATGAGATTGCAGCCGGGATCGATGATACGCTGATCGTGCTCTCTGATCACGGCATGGAGCGGATCGGCATCTTTGGAGACCATTCGGATCATGGATTCTGGAGCACAGGTTTTAAGGATCTTGGCAACCCCGGAATCACTGACTTTGCAGGAATAATCATGGAGATATTGGAGGTTTGATAATGAACGAAGAATGCGGAGAGGTAAGGATTCCCAGACGGCTCATCGAGGAGATCGAGAGGCGCATAGGGGCGACGGAGTTTGAATCGGTCGAGGAGTACGTTACGTTCGTGCTTGAGGAGGTTGTCAGGGACGATTACGAAGAGGAACCTGAAGAAGTCTTTTCTGAAGAGGATGAGGCGAAGGTGAAGGAGCGGCTGAGGGCGCTTGGGTATCTGGATTGAGAGGCATATTTAAGATCGATGATAACAAATTGATTATAGATAGATGCCAGTAATGAAAATCGGATGATGCTGCTATATATTTAATGGTGGAAAATGGGAAAAACAATCGTTATTGGATTGGATGGGGCTAACTGGGGTTTAATCGAACCATGGATCAATGAAGGGGAACTGCCTAATCTAAAATATCTACAAGAGAATGGGAGTTGGGGGGACAGTATAAGCCAATTCCCAACTGTAACGTGTCCTAATTGGAAATGTTATTCAACGGGCAAGAATCCTGCGAAATTGGGTGTTTTCTGGTGGAAGCGTGTGGATCGAGAAAAAAAGAAACTTGTAGGTTACAATTCCAGATCTTTTAAGAGTTTGGAGATATTTGACTATATCAGTAAAGCGGGATTGAAAGTGGGCGTAATTAATATGCCCACCACATATCCGCCCAAAGCTTTGAACGGATTTATGATATCGGGACCACCGGATTCGGCATACAGCGGATGGGTTCTTCCAGAGTCGTTGGAAGACGATCTGAAGAAAAAATATAATTACAGAGTTTATCCGAAGGTACACATATCGAGTCGAGATGATATAGAGAATTATCTTGATGATATTCTTTATGTAATGGATATGAGATTCAGAGTTGCGAGAGATTTATTAGATAGTGTGGATTTCCTACACATGTCTATATTTTACATAAACGTCCTGCACCACTTTTTCTACGACGAGGAACCAGTCAAACAGGGGTGGAAACTCATCGATCGAAATATTGGGGAGTTTCTCAAGGAGGATCACAATATCATCCTCATGTCTGACCACGGGACTCATGAAGTGGATACGGTTTTCTACATCAACACCTGGTTAGAGAAGGAAGGGTATTTGAGGATAAAGAGGTCGTATCTTCTAAATTTATATAAAATTGGAATCACTAAGGAACGTCTGGTCAGATTGGCTAATATGTTAGGGATGGTCAATTTTGTCAAGAAGGTTTTTCCAGAGAAAATAATACGCTCCATTCCATCTGAAGAAGGGACAATGTCAGGCAGGGTATCGATGCTTGAGGATAAGATCGATTGGGACAACTCAAAGGTACTGGGAACTGGACAGGGCACTGTTTACCTATTGATTCGTGGGGGGAGTGATGAGTACGAGGAGTTGAGAGATGAAGTAATCAAAAAATTAAGTAAAGTGGCATATAAAAACGGGCGCAAGGCTGCCGAGGTTGTATATAAGAAAGAAGACGTTTATTCTGGAAAGTATCTGGATATGGCTCCTGATATAGTTTACGAGCAAGGGGCACATGTTTATTCCGCATCTGGATTGGGTAAGGAGAATTACTTCGATACGTCCCATAAATGGCGAGCAGACAATCTCAAAGAAGGTATATTTTTGGCTTATGGTCACGATATAAAAAAAGGAGAGACGTTCGATGGTATTAGAATTGTGGACATAGCTCCGACGATTCTACATACCATGGGTGTTCCTGTGCCCAAAGATATGGATGGCAGGGTTTTGAAAGAGATATTTGAAAATGATAGTGAATTGGCTAAAAGAAATATAATATACCAGGAAATCGGTGATGGAAAAGATACTATTGCGAAAAAAATAAAAGGTCTTAAAAAATCGGAGAATATATAATATTAGTAACGAAAATTGAATGAAATGAAACCCATACCAGATTTAATACCCAGATTCAATATGGATTATGGACTCGACGACCTTGGATGTAGTGTTAAGTCTATTTTCTCAAGAAACGGTTTTGGTTTTGAGCAGTTAGAGCGATTATTTGATGGAAGAGATATTTTCTTTACAAATATGGGTAGAAGCTCGCTTTATGTAATATTGCGGGCATTGGACCTACCAAAAGGCTCTAAGGTAGGGGTCCCTCTGTACACCTGCACGGTCGTCTTCGATGCGATCATAAAGGCAGGATATGTCCCGTGCTTTATCGACGTAGATCTCCACAACTACACAATCAGCCCCTCCGATTTGAAGGATAAAATTAACAATCTGAGCGCGGTTGTCGTGGTGCATACGTTCGGGCGCCCTGCAGATATGGATAGCATAAGTAGAGTAGCAAATGATATACCGGTTATTGAGGATTGTGCTCACTCCTTGTTAAGTGAGTACAAAGGCAGAATAACTGGCACGATGGGTGTTGCTTCGTTCTTCAGCTTTAAGAAATATATCGCAGCAGGCGAAGGCGGTATGATAATTCTGAATGTGGACGAGTTCAAAGAGAACGTTCAAAAGGAGATCGAACTGCTAGACAGCCCATCGAGGCTAAACGAGATAAAACATTCTTTTTCGACGTACACACATTCATTTCTGTACCACAAGCCATGGTTTGGGATGTTTTCATTCCCCATAGGATCGTATGTGTATAGTAAAATTAATACTGATAATAGAGAGTTTGATGCAACCAGAATCAGGAAAAGTGATTTGGGAATAGTCTTTAAAAAAATAAAGGAGTTCAAAGAGAAAGTTGAACACCAGAGAATGAACTCACAGATGTATATCAAAGAATTAGAGGATACGTCACTGATATTGCCATACGAAAACGAAGGTACACGGTGTAACTATTACCTTTTTCCGGTGATGTTCGACGACAAAACTAATAGAGAGACGGCACATGAATGTTTACGAAACATGGGTGTGGATACTTCAAAACTGTACAGCATGACGCCGCAGACCGCCCGGCAGATATATGGATATGCGGGAGATTGTCCAAACTCTGAACGGTGTGCAGATACATTACTTGTAATACCGAATTATTATACGCTCACTCATGATGAGTTATTGAAAGTTGTCAGCAGTGTTAAAAGAGTGGAGGGGTTGCTACGAACATCATGATCGGGATAGGGCATCCGAGACAGGTGCACTTCTGGAAGAACATCGTACGCAATTTGATGGATGATGGACATGACGTTAAGATCGTGGCGTGGAAGAAGGACATCCTACTGGATCTGCTTAATGCTTACGGTCTCGAGTACGAAGTGATAGGTAAAAACTACAAAGGTTTAATAAAAAAAGCATACGGGATGTTTGAAAACGATATTAAATTGTTTAAAATCGCAAAAAAATTCAAGCCGGATATTCTTATGGGAGGAAGTCCATATTTAGCTCATGTGAGTAAATTGATTGGAAAACCGTATATATATTTTTTTGAAACCGAACATGCACATATTTCATATTGGCTTACATATCCGTTTGCAGATGTGATTTGCAGCCCGTCATGTTTCAAAAAGAAGATTAATTCGCATAAATATGTAACCTATAATAGCTATTCCCACTTGGCATATTTACATCCAAATTACTTTACCCCGGATCCAAGTGTGCTGGAAGACATGGGATTAAGTGCTGATGATACGTTTATAATCATACGGCTAGTTTTATTGGATGCGAGTCACGATGCACGATCAAAAGGATTTTCTAATAAATTCTTAGAACAATCGATAAAGTTACTTGAGGAATATGGAAATACTTTTATTACATCAGAACGTAAACTTAGCAAATCTCTCGAAAAGTATAGAATAACATTTCCTCCAGAAAAATTACATTCAGCACTCTATTACGCAAGTCTTCATGTTGGTGATGGTGGAACTGCTATAGAATCTGCTATTTTAGGAACACCATCTGTACATGTAATATCGGTAAAATCACCATCAGGTGAAATGCTCGGGGCAAGCCAGATCCACGGAATCTTTGATGAACTGGTCAATAGATATGGCATGCTATATTCGTATACCGATCCAAATCGAGCGATAGACAAAGCGTTGGAGATATTACAGTGCGATGACATAAAAATAAAGTTAAAAGGAAAAAAGAGAAAACTTTTAAATGATAAAATAGATACCACTACATTTATGACTGAGTTTATTGAGAAGTATCCTGAAAGTTTTTATGAATGCAGAGAGAGATAAAAATATGCGGCAAATTGATAAAAAAACGGATGTCGATACGTTGAATGTAAAGGACATAACGATACGATCATTAGATGAATATAATATTATGAAATGCATCGATAGCATTTTGGCAATAGATAATTTAAGTTTAGGACATTACCGATTTTGGTACAAAGAAAATTTTTTTTTAGAATTGCCAAGAAAATGGGTATTGAGTAAAATCGCTTTACTGAATAACGTCCTTGTCGGCTATTGCATTGTATCCGCATATGCTACTAACAAAGCGCATATTCACCGCATGTCCGTACATCCCCGATTTAGAATGAAAGGGATTGGAGAGATGTTAATACAGCATGCACTTGTAGAAGCATTTCATGAGATGGTGGCCGAGATCACACTTGAATCGCTTTGTGATAACCCTGCTGCCAATATATTTTACGAAAAACTGGGATTCAAAGAACTTGGTGAGGGCGGAGTTAACCGATACCTATTTGAAAAGGATAAGCTGTCAAAATCAAATAAATATTATGTGATTAACAATAAAGGAAATAGACGAGTTTTTTCAATAAAAGTAAATAACTTTACTAATAAAAATAGTATAAATAAAATTGAGGTTACATAAATGAGTGATGTAATATTGATACTTAGCCCACATACGGACGATGGTGAACTGGGTTGTGGTGGGGCAATCGCTAAATTGGTTGAACAAGGTGAAGAGGTTCATTATATCGCATTTTCGAATGCACAAAAGTCACTCCCACAAGGCGTTCCTGCTGACACGCTTATACGCGAAGTTAAAAGTGCAACAAAAATTTTGGGTATAGACCAAAAAAATGTGTCCATTCTGGATTTCGAGACCAGATATTTTCCAGAGGTTAGACAGGAGATACTTGACACTTTATATAAAATCAGGATTGAAATTGATCCAAAAATGGTTTTTACACCATCGCTAAAAGATGTGCACCAAGATCACCATGTTGTAACAACGGAAGCATTAAGGGCATTTAAAAAAACAGCATCGACCATTCTTGGATATGAAGAGCCGTGGAATTGTTTTACATTTGATACAACCGTGTTCAATGTATTGAAAGATGAACATATACAAAAAAAAGTCGATGCACTAAAACAGTACAAGTCCCAGCAGCATCGATATTATTTCAATGAGGATTTTGCACGGAGTCTTGCAAGGATACGAGGAACTCAGGTTGGTGAAAAATATGCAGAAGCGTTTGAAATAATGCGGTTGATTATGCGTTAGGTGTTTAAATTGGCGATACTATGAAATTATCTGAACTGGCAGCAAAAGTGTCTGAAGTTAGTCACAAAAAAACCGAAAGGCAAAAAACCAATCTCAATGGTATTGGAGAGATTGCAACCGAATTTCACAGAAAATCAGGTAGTCTCACGAAGACTGTTGAAAGAAAAATTAATCTCCTGAAGGATAGTCCGAATTGTGTGATCGTCGAAGTTGCACATCAACCAAATTTCTTGCCATATTATGGTGTATGGAAAAAAGCGGTATTTGCACATTGTCTGGCAAATATACTCGACGAAAAAGGAATTCCGGCAGTGGCGTTATTTGGTTTTGTCGATCAGGATACTACAATGAGCCCTTTTCTGTCACGAAATAAGATTCCGTATTATTCAAAGGAAGGTTATAGAAATATTGGTTTTAAAATTAAAGGGGAAAATGAATGGTGGCGCATGTGGTGTGTACAAGCACTCCCTCCAACTGATCAGATCGAAAGGCAGATTAATTTTATGATAACAACCTATATAAATCACGGATTAGATAAAGATGATGAAGACCTTATACGCTTGGAAAAACTTTTGCGTGAATGTTATCTAAACGGTTGCACGTTTGCTGAAGCAAACGCAAAGTTTTTCTCTGAAATTTGTAATAATGTATTTAATGTGGATGTGGTTTTTTTTAAGTATTCTAAAGCTCAGGAGTGTGGTATTTTCACAAGTGGGTTTGAATATTTACTTTCAAAAAGAAAGAATTATGTAGATTCATATAATGAAACCATCGAACAACGAGGGTTAGAGATAGTAAAGATTCCAGAAACTCATGTGCCATTTTGGTATCATTGTGCATGTGGTGGAAAAGTGCGATTAACAGTTGACAACAGTATAAAAGATATAATGCTTGATGGTACTTGCCCCATTTGTAAAAACAATTTCAGAATAGAAGTTGGAAATGATTTTAATCTAAATGATATATATCAATCAATAAGTTTTGAGGCGGTTTCAAGAGAACTGATCGTTCCTGATGCATTAGGCACTGATGTGTATATTGAAGGCGGTGGGGGCAGTTTGTCATTCAGACAAGTCTCTAACGTTATTGCAGATGAGTTAAGTTTTAATAAACCTTTGGCAGTCAGGTGGATATCGCACGATAGCTACGTCAGCGTGCTTCTCCACAAGCCCATATTCGATTTTACACGAAAATACAATATCGATTCATTAGAACGCGAATTGCATGCAATGAATGCAAATAACTCTAAATTATCTGAAGAAATGGTAGAATTGCAGGCACAAGAAGTCGCTTTAAAAAACGAGTTGGAACAACATGGAATCGGGTCAAACGAATTTCTTGGGTTGGTA
>JBQVMC010000087.1:0-8264 GCA_052361145.1 Methanosarcinaceae archaeon | reverse complement strand
CCCTGATATTTTTGTATGTTATTTATCATATTTAAAGACCCCGCCGTTAAGTGACCTGAAACATCCGTAACCTCAAATTTCGTTGCCGGTTTGACAGAGATGGGAATGATCAATGTTTTGTTTGCACTTTTGTAATTAGTAGTATGATCAAGGCCTACAACACCTAACCGGTACACCTCGTTTGTTGTCATGCGTATATTGCTCTGGTACTCATATGAAACCGGAAGTTGAAGATAATATGCACCTGCAGGTGCATTATCTGAAATTGTTATAACATACACCAGAGGTTTTTCAGGCAATTTTCCAGGTACAAGTTTTTCCATTACACGTGCCGATGCAGTCGGATCAATATCAATATACGGAGTAGTCGAGATCAGTTCTGCCTTAAGGCCAATGGCGGTTGTGCGCATAGTCTCATATTCAAGTTCCTTTAACGAAAGAGCATGCTTGCCTTCATCTGTCCCGACACTTTTATCGTACTTAAACCCATACAGCACCCCTTTATTCACAAGAGTTATGCGAACCTGTGCGGTTTCCCCGCGTTCAAATTCAGTATCACCAAGTAAAGAAGCGTAAAGGTCAGGCACACCATAACTGTTATAGTAATTTATTGAGAATGCATAGTTTGGCGCCATAAACACTTTCGTGTTTTTAGGTGAATCATCGGATGATTCTTCTGCTGATACCATTGGGATCATAATCGTAAAAATAAGAGCAAATACTCCTATTATACTTAAGAACCGTTGAATTTTGTGAATATTACTGGGTTTCATTGGATATCAATCTCCGCTGTGTGTATCTGTTTACCAGTTATAGTATGCCTGTTAACAATATTTTTTGTTTTCATGTTATCTCGCCACGTGTCAAGTAGCACCATCAAAGGCGGGAACACGATAAACGTTGCAAGAAGTGCCAGCGCTACATCCATTACGGTCACAAGACCAAAATTACTGGTCATGGAAAATGGTGATGCAATAAGTGCAGAGAAACCAAACATGGTTGTAAGACCCGATGGAATGATCGCTTTTCCTATTTTAGCACTTGCTTCGCGCATAGCAGCGACCGGAGCCAAACCTTTTTCCTTCTCTTCATAATAGCGTTCCATCATAAGTATCGCATATTCCGATCCCACTCCAAGTATCAGGGCACCGAGTGTAGCTGTCATGGGTGTATATTCCAGTCCGGAGTAATACATGATTCCACCTGCCCATCCTATTACCATAAACATTGTGACAACGGGAGTAGAGGCTTTTACCCAATCGCGATATATTACAAGCAGTCCGCCAAATACCAGTGCAAGCCCAAGAAATGTCATTGCAACTCTTCCTGAGGTAAGTGAAGTGATCACTTCTGTAAATACTACTGAATTACCTGTGATAGTGACAAATACTCCTGGTGGCGGTGGCATCCATGCAAGGTCTTTATGTACAATTTCGACCAGTTCTTCAACACCAGTAAGACCGATATCAGCAACGGCATTTCCAATTTCCAGATTCATCAAAAGCATATTATTGCCGTGTATGAATTGTTTTTTCCGCATTTCCGGTATCTGGTCATACAATCTTGCGATATCTTCACTGTTATCGGGAATTGTACCGCCATTCATTGATTTGATTATGGGTACAATGCTTGATGCACTATATATGTGACCTCTACCTGCAACTTCATGTGTGCTAAATTCATCCATCCACCTAAGAACATTCGGATCAGTAACATCATCGGTTTTAATGATAAGGTTTAATTGATCAGTTCCGCCGATTATGTCACCAAGGTGTCTAAGGTCGATTAGTGCAGGCATGTCCTGGGGTACGAATGTTTTCACGTCTGTCTGGATCGGTACAAATGAATCTACGTATAATCCGGAAATGCACAATATCATCGCAATAGCAATTATTATAAAAGGGTGTTTTATTGTTAATTCGGATGTCTTTTCGAGTAAACGTTCAAGTTTATCAGGTTGTTTACTTGCATTTTTGGCAGGTGTTTGAATTTTAGGAGATTCGGATGAAGTGATATTTTTGGATTTGAACCTTGCAAACACATTTTTCCTGCCAAACATGTCAAGACCGTATATCAGGGCCACACCAACAAAAAGAGATGCCAGAAAACACATTATAATTCCTATTAGAAGCAGCTTTGCAAAATCCTGGATCATGGGAACTGAGGAGGTGAAAAGTGAGAAAAACCCAAGACCCGTGATGATCATTGCGGTAAGTACGGCAGGACCGGTGTGTTTGATTGTCTGTATTACGGCTTTTGCTTCATCATGTTCGCGCTCAAGTTCTTCTTCGATCCGGTTGTGGAATTGTATTGCATAATCGATTCCAAGTCCGATAAGGATCGGGAAGGCGGACATGGATACCATACTAAGCGGTATTTTCAGGTATCCCATTGCGCCAAATGTGTACACGATCCCAAGGAGTACGATTGGAAGCGGCATTAGTTTCCACCTTACGTGCAGGAATACATAATTAAGTACTATGAACATAAGAACAATTGATATCAAAAGCAGTGGTGCCATGCTTGTCTGCATTTCATGATCCATTGCCATCGAAAAGGCGGGGTCGCCTGTTACTATGACATTATAATCAGGTGGGAATTTTGAGATCAAGGCTGCAATTTCTGTTTCACGCAGTACTTCTTTCATTTGCGGGTCGGTTGCATCACCTGCCATTTCTATATAGACAATTGTGTGTGTATCATCCGGCAGGATCATTTCAAAATCAGATGAGTGGCTTGATACGAGTGCATCAATTTCTTCCCTGCTATCAGGTATTTCATATCTGCCTGTCGCCTGGTAATTAAAATTTTTTATTGCAGATACTACACTTGATGTGCTAACAACGTTTTTTGTGTGTTTTGATTGTTGTTCCAGCCTGTCAACTGCGTCTAAAACCTCTGCACTTTTAACATCTTCACCTTCTATTATTACGACAATTGACTGGGTGAAAAATATCCGGAGATATAGGTGGTCGTAATCCTGATACAATTTTGATGTTTTCTCAACAAACGTCTCAGTTCCTGATTCCATCTCTATATACTGTGCACCCTGCCCTGCGACTGCGATAAGCAGGATTGCTATTAGTATTATGGAAAACGTATTGTTCTCTATGAAAACCCCTAATTTCTCGAAGAAATTTTTGATATTTATGTCCCCTTATATGAATTTTACAAAAATATATTTACAAATATCCCAACGTAAATAGATTAATAAATTTATTTCATCCGGTTTGATAATGACTCTGGTCAAATGTGACCACAGTCATAAACATGTTTGTCCTATTTATTTATGTTGGTAGTGACAATGGTATTAGCAACACCAATACTGGTAAATACGACTAGAACTGATATATGACTATAGTCATATTTGATCTATGGTTACGCTATATTATGAAGATGATAACATGTCCCTGCGTGAAAAAAAGAAAATCGAGACCAAAAAAAAGATATTCGAGATAGCTGGAAGATTGTTTAAAGAAAAAGGGTTTGAAAATACAACTGTTGATGAAATTACAAAAGAAGCAGGGATTGCCAAAGGTACATTTTTCAATTATTTTCCGACAAAGGAGGCACTCTTATTATATTTTGGAGAGCAAAAAGAAGTGTTGATTTGTAGTATCATTGAAAATGAAACTACAAAAAATATTCCAATAAGGGAAAAAATAAAGAATGTACTGGTTTTTATTGCAGAAAGCTGTGAAAAGGACAAAGAACTCACAAAACTGCTATTGTTTGAATCCACAAGATATATGAGTCATTCTTGTTCAGGATCTGGTAACTGTAACGATAGATTCCATCGCTTTGCCAAAATCCTTTATGATCTACTTGAGGAAAGTGTAAAAAAGGGCGAAATAAAAAGCAGTATTGATATAAAAAAAGCCGCAGAAATCATATTGGGTGTTCATTTTCACTCATTGGTAATTTGGTTAAAGTCAGATGACGATATCTCTTTTTCTAATAATATATCTGAAAAGATAGATATTATATTCGAAGGCATTGGGAATTGACGTGTAATAATCGTGCGATTGCGGTGTGATACTAACAACCAAAGATCTGTAATCTGCATTATCACAAATCTATGTATATTTTTTAAAAATTGTGTAGTTAACTCGACATTATGAATATAGATATAAATTATAAATGCAAATATAAAATACTATGAAATTCACAAGGCATCATTTTAACCTGAGTCCTGTTACCGGACTCATCCTACCGCCATATAAGGGTTCTACTTTACGTGGCGGTTTTGGTCATGCGCTTAAAAGGGTTGCCTGTATGAACCGGGGGGAAGAATGCACGGGTTGTATTCTTCGCAGTACATGTGTTTATTCCTATATTTTTGAGACTGCGCTTTTTAATGGTGCGCATGGCAAAACCGAAGGTTTCAGGCTTCCACATCCTTTTATTATTGAGCCTTCCCCGGATGGGAGACAATTTTACAAAACCGGGGATACACTGGATTTTAATCTCATACTTGTAGGACAGGCTATAAATTATATTCCTCATGTCATTCTGGCTTTTGAGGAACTCGGAAAAATCGGAATAGGGAAAAACAGGGGAGAGTACCGAGATAACGGGAAATATAGGCTTGATAAGGTAATTAGCACAGGTTGTAATTGTGAGATGACTATCTATGATGGGAAATCCCATGTCATTGATGATACGGGGGTGATGGATTCTGCTGATCTGTTAAATGCGTCATATGATTCTGGTTGTAGCAAGATAACCCTTAGATTCCTGACCCCGGCCAGGATCAAATACAATGGAAATTTCATTGACGACCTGGATTTTGCAATCCTTATGCGAAACCTGCTAAGACGGTTGTCTTGGCTTGCAGAGATCCATTGTGACGATAAATGGAATCTGGACTGGAAAGGAATTATTAGCAGGGCAGAAGTGGGGGTTAAAACCGTTTATTCAGACCTGTGCTGGCATGACTGGGAACGGTATTCAAATCGACAGGAAAAAAGGTTGAAGATGGGAGGTTTTATGGGTGATATAACTTTTGAAGGGGATCTGGCTGAGTTTCTTCCGTTTTTAAGACTTGGTGAATACTTGCATGTGGGCAAAGGAACTGTTTACGGGCTTGGGAAGTATGAGATTGTAGGGAATGGGGTTTTAGGATAATGGGAAGGGGTGGGAATGTGTTGTTTGATTGTATTTGTTAAGCCAGTGCATTGTTGATAGTTGTGTTGTGGTGCAGGCGATTTAACGAGTTTGTGATTAAAATAATAATAATAATAATAATAATAATAATAATAATAATAAAAACGGTGCTATCACCGCGCGTAGCGCAGCGTGTTCTTTCACTAATGAATATGTGATACTAACAATTTCCAGTCAGTGCTGTATTTGTTAATCTTAAAATTAGAAGTAAGATTTATCCTATTTCCCGCACATTTGAGAATGGTTAAAGTCGATTTGTTTTTTGGTAAAAATTTTTATGTTTGACCTTCGTATTCATCTCTCCTGATAAATTGCCATGACATTCATTTCAAGTTCATTCATATTTTTTACAGGTTCTAAACTAATCCTTCTTTTTGGAGTTCTTGAGTTTCATGAACTTTCCAATCTGCTCACCACTATCATCCACAATGTATACTTCATGTATATTTATAGCAATATCTATTCCAATGTTCAAACACATATTTTTAGCCCACAATTGTTTAATAGGCTGAGGAACAAATATTCCCTCACTCTCCACTAACCGTTGTCTCGTGAGCAATAGCCAGACACCTGTTAAGTCAGGGCTGCTGTAACATGTCAAATTGCCGGAGAGTCGCAGGAGCGAGGTGGTAATCCTTGTTTGCCGGACAATGCCGTAAGAAAATAAGCCTACTTCTCTCAGCCTACGTTCAGCAAAAATGTTGAAACACCCATATAAACAGGGGTGCACTTATCCTATATACGAGAATACTGTAGAATCAGTATAAATATAACTAACCTTAGAACCCAAAGGACTCACATCATGATACGCATTGCAATACCCAACAAAGGTCGACTGCATGATCCAACCGTTGATTTACTCAATAAAGCCGGACTCCCTGTTCTTCAAGGGGCAACCAGGAAACTGTTCGCAAAGACTACAGACCCTGACATCACCTTCCTGTTCGCAAGAGCTGCAGACATCCCTGAATACGTGCAGGACGGCGCTGCGGATGTTGGTATCACCGGACTTGACCTGATATCGGAAACAGGTGCAGATGTTGACCAGATCCTTGACCTGAAGTTCGGCCGTGCAAAACTTATGCTTGCTGTCCCTGATGATTCACATATCAAATCACCAAAAGATCTGGATGGTATGCGTGTTGCAACCGAATTTCCGAATATCACGAAACAGTACTTTGAAAAACTTGGTGTAAGCATTGAGATCATCAAGGTAAGCGGAGCATGTGAAATGACTCCCCATGTCGGGATCGCTGATGCAATTGTTGACATCTCAAGTTCCGGTACAACACTCCTGACAAACCATTTAAAAGCGATCGAAGATGTGTTCTCATCATCCGTATTCCTGATAGCAAACCGTAAAAGTGCATCTGAAAAGGAAAAGATACAGTACATAAAGACCGCGATCGAGAGTGTCTTGCATGCAAAAGGCAAGAGGTACCTGATGATGAACGTTCTGGATGACAAACTTGATGATGTAAAATCCATACTTCCCGGACTTGCAGGACCAACTGTCATGAAAGTCGAATCCGATGACTCGATCCTTGCTGTCCATGCCGTTGTTGATGCTGATGTGATCTTTTCAACCGTAAGCAAGCTCAAGGATGCCGGAGCATCCGATATTCTGGTTGTACCTATTGAACGTATGATGGTGTAATAAGTAAATATAAAGGTGACAAAATGTTTGAAGTAATTCCAGCAGTCGATATGAGAGGAGGAAAATGTGTCCAGTTAGTGCAGGGAGTGCCGGGCAGCGAACTGGTTTCCATTGACGATCCAGTAGAAGTTGCTCTTGACTGGGTTTTACAGGGTGCAAAGACGCTCCACCTGATCGACCTTGATGGTGCAATAGAAGGCACGCGCAATAATGCATCCATAATCGAGAAGATCGTGCAAAAATGTAAACCCATGGGGATGTCGATACAGGTCGGTGGCGGTATTCGTTCATTTGAAGACGGGGCAGCACTCTTAAACATCGGTGTGGACAGGATAATCTTAAGCACGGCAGCACTCAATGAGCCGGAATTGATCAGGAAACTTGCGGAAGAGTTTGGAAGTAAGCACATAAATGTGGCACTGGATGCAAAGAATAACAAGATCTCCATTGAGGGATGGACAAAAGAATCACAATACACTCCTGTTGAAATGGGAGCAAAGTTTGAGGAACTTGGAGCAGGAAGCATTCTATTTACCAATATCGATAACGAAGGACTCATGCAAGGTGTCAACCCCGTGCCTACGCTGGCACTTGTAGAATCAGTGAGCATACCTGTCATCGCATCGGGTGGCGTCACAACCCTTGAAGACATTGTTGCCCTGAAAAATACAGGTGCATGCGGTGTTGTTATTGGGAGTGCGCTTTACACAAATAAATTTACACTTCCAGAAGCAATAAATATTATCAGGGACGATTCATAAATAGATTGAGACAGTAAGGGGTATTTCATGAGAACTGCAAAAATATCACGCAAGACAAACGAGACCGATATTAAAATGAAACTCACACTTGATGGCACCGGTTCGTCCGACATCAATACAGGCATCGGATTTTTTGACCACATGCTTATATCATTTACAAGACACGGTAACTTCGATCTTACAATTGCCGCAAGAGGCGACCTTATTGTGGATGAACACCACCTGATCGAGGATACGGGAATCGTTCTTGGACAGGCAATTAACATGGCTCTTGGTGACAAAACAGGAATCGTGAGGTTTGGTGAAGCACGCATCCCAATGGACGAGGCAATAGCAGAAGTGGCCCTGGACCTTGGTGGACGCAGTTACCTGATGCTCAGTGCCGATTTTGGGTCGCCACGCGTTGGTGAGTTCAATACCCAGATGGTCGGACACTTCTTTGAATCACTTGTCGGGAATGCGAATATAAACCTTCATGCGACGGTGCGCGGTGAGAATGACCACCATATGATCGAAGCGCTGTTCAAGGCATTTGCGTATGCACTTCGCCGCGCCGTCGTTGTTGAGGGCGGAGGGGTCAAAAGTACGAAAGGTGTGCTGTAGCCCAAGTTTCCCACCCAAAAATCAAAACCCCCATCGTATGGCTGCACACCTCTAAAAATTCAGACATTTGTTGGTCG
>JBQVMC010000086.1:1300-8419 GCA_052361145.1 Methanosarcinaceae archaeon | reverse complement strand
ATCTTAATGTCTAAGGCTACAGAGGTTGCATTGATTTATCCCAACCGCAGCAGAGCTGCGGGGTATAATAATTAAATCAAAACGATTTCTTGTTTCAAATTCTGAATTGGTTACCAACCCTTATCTAAATCCCTCAATATGGGGCTTTGTGTACAAAATACATCCTGTATGAAAAGTCAGGAATCGTGTATAAAGTCAAAACATCCGGTACTACACACAAAGCCGGACGGATGAATATGTTTAAATAAGATGAATGCACAGTTGTATAATGACAGATATTTACTGTACATGAACAGAATAATTCAGTTCATTTACATCAGGTGAAATAGTATGAATATGAAAACACTTATTGCGATATGTATCGTGTGCCTGTGTATGGCGATTGTTCCTTCAATAGCGCAGGAAAACAACACAACAGCACAGGAAAACAACACAACTGCAAATGAAACGAATGTTACGACAATAACTACAAATGAAACGGTGGCAGAAGAAAATACCAACGGAACGGTAGTCATGGAGCCAACTGAAACAAAGCTTCGGGTCGGTCCCACCATTACACTGCGTCCTGTAAATGACGTGATCAATAAGTCACAGGACGGAATTGTTGAACTATATATGAACAATCCCTCTGTCAACGATGTAACCTTGACCGCTGATGTACAGATCAGTGTGCCATCCGGGATTCATGTCTACGGGGAAGGTTTTACATATGGCGGTGCAGCCGGAACAGTTGCCGGAAAGTTTGAATTGCCACCAGGAACTGTCAGAACAATTCACATAAACATCAAGAGCGAGAAAACCGGCGACTTTACCGTTCACTTTACAGGATTGTACTGGCTAGGTGACGATAAGGACACCTTCCAGCAGTTATCACTTACACACCCGTTTACGGTAAACGAACCTTCAGTCAATCCAACAGAAAAACCCAATCCGGAAAAACCGGACAACCCAGCCCCATTGCCATCCGGATTCCTTGCAGTAATAGCACTTGCTTTTGTGGCATTAGTGATTAGAAAGTCCCCATGATTGGTTTAAAGAAATAATTACAAGATATGGAGAATTGAAAAGAATAAGAATTCTATGAAAGCAAACCGGGAGAAAATAATGATTAATACAAAAATACTCATTGCGGTATGCATCATATGCATATATCTGGCTGTTGTGCCAGCGATAGCGCAGGAGAATGATACAGCCGTAAATGAAACGGATGTGGTAATAACTAACATCGAACCAACCGAAGCGAAGTTCCGGGTTGCTCCCACAGTGACGCTGCGCCCGGTAAACGACGTGATCAATAAGTCACAGGACGGACTTGTTGAACTGTACATGAACAACCCTTCTGTCAATGACGTAACCTTAAACGCTGATGTTCAGATCAGCGTGCCATCAGGAATTCATGTATATGGAGAAGGTTTTGGATATGGTGGAGCAGCCGGGACAATTGCCGGAACGTTCGAATTACCACCCGGAACTGTCAGAACAATTCACATAAACATCAAGAGCGAGAAGACCGGCGCTTTTACTATGCATTTCACAGGACTGTACTGGCTAGGTGACGATAAGGACACCTTCCAGCAGATCTCACTAACGCACCCGCTCACAGTAAAAGAACCATCACCAAACCCAACTGTTGGAAGTGGAATGAATGAACTCCCTTACTCTTATATCATAATCGGATGCCTGGCAGTAATCGCAATTGCATTCATTGCGATAATGGTCCGGAAACCTCCAAAGACAGAGGTTGTGATTGAAGAGGAGGAGTAGATCGGCAGATGAGAAGAATCAAGGTGGGTATCGAAGGGAACGGAACTGTCAGGATCAAACTGAAGAAGAAAAATAAGGCTGATAGTACAAGCGTAACAGCGATGAGAGGAGTACCTCCACTGTCCCCTCCACCTCTTACTCCTGTTGCCGGAAGGCAGGGTTTTTTGCTCTCACACCCCATTATCAACCAGATGGAGATCAGGGTGGAGTCAGTCTTCCGGCCAAAGGAGCCTGACGTAGAGGTGGTTTATGCGCTTACGGGTTTTGGCACAAGCGTAGATCATCTCCACAAGTTTTCTTCAAATGAAGTTGTAGCACATGCCACACCGGATATGATCTCATACACTGCTGAAAAGATGGTCGAGCATATAAGAGCTGAGCGCGTTGAGATGCCTAATCTTATCATACACATCCACAGCCACCCGCTGGGTGCACCTGCCCTATCCGATGTAGATAAGGAGGGGATGCCAGGGGTTGCTACACGGATCAGGGAGATAATGCCCGGTGTGACAGTCCTTTTTGGCGTACATGCTGTGGGACGTGAAGAGCGCCGTGCGCGAATACCGCCTGAGCGAGTTTCTGAGAATCGAATACGGTGGAGCAGCATTACAAGGATGCATGAGGTTGTGTTTTTCGATGAGTATTCAAAACCAGTTGAGGTGATGATCGATGGATAGGTATGAAAGTATTGAAAAACTTGCTGCCCTTCTTTCGGCAGATGAGTATGGGGATATGATTGCAGTGACTCTTGTTGAGATCCTTGCCGAGGATCGTAAAAGAAACATCTTTGTTGCCAAACTTCAGGATATCAGGAATGAGATGAAAACTATCGATCAGGAGATCAAGTTTACTCCAATGGAAAAAAGCGTGCTCGATTTCGTGCTTGGAGTTAAACAGCCGCTATCGGCTGCTGAAGTCTCCAGTGGAATGGGCGCGGAATATCCGAGCCTGCGGCACCGGACACATGCGTCAAGTGTGCTGAATTCGCTGGTATCAAAAGGATCACTTGGAAAGATTAAAATGGGTAAGAGTTTTTATTTTACATCACCGAAAGAAGCGGTGCTGGAATGTCTTAAACAACGGGGTGAAGAGATGGAACGGTGCTCGCCGGCCAGGATCGCAGATGAAATAGGAATGCCGCTTGCTGTGGTGCTGGAGGAGATCGGCGGGCTGCTTGGAGTGGAATGAAAATTGATTGTGAAGGTGTTAATGTGGTGAAGTTGAAATTGGTCTTTGGAATGAGCGCGGACGTGCAGGCGCAGATTGAGGATAACGAAGTTTATGCAGATGATTGGAGGGAACTATAATACAATCAATTCAAAACCGAATCTATTGAGATAATTCGTACCACCATTGAAAATTCTGCCCTGACAACAAAACCAACAATACTACAACATATGAATTGGAATCTGGCGGGGAAAGATATTGAAGTAAGGATAAGTCCCAACCGGATAGGTGATGATTTTCAGGTAGAGAGCAGGATAATTCATTGTTTCGAAGATGGTATTTAGACAAAAGAAGATCATATACTCAGCTTGCCTGCCAAGGTGCGAGCTGAGCCAATTGGCCGACTCTCACTCTTCAACCAAAAGAGCCCTCACCAGAGTTTGGATTGATTGCTGCTTTTTGCATATCATCTTTATTTGACATTGAAGAAAATTGGAGGCAAATGATATGAATAATTATTTAATCCAGAGAATCATGCGATTATTTTCCATCGCCCTTTTAATAATATTAACTTGTTCCACAGTTTCTGCACTTTCTGATTCTGGCGGTGGGACATGGAAATACCATCGAGAGATTATAATTCAAGAAAATTCTGGTGAATCTTTAACGAATTATCAGGTCCCTGTGCAGTTATCAGGCGGAGATTTTCCCAAAAGTGCACGTCGTGACGGTGCAGACATAAGGTTTACGGATTCGAGTGAGAACAAGCTAAGTTACTGGATTGAGAGATGGGATTACGCGGGTGGAAACGCAAGGATTTGGGTAAAGGTGCCTAAAATACCAGCAAACGTTGAAGTGAAAATATTGATGTACTATGACAATCCTTCTGCTACTGGTACTAGTGATGGTGCATCAACATTTGAGTTCTTTGACGATTTTGAAGGAACAAGTCTCGATGAGACAAAATGGCATGTCAATCATGGTATGCAAACAATTTCAGATAGTGTTTTGAGTTTAAGTGGTGAAAGTGTCATTTCTGATAAAACCAGACCTTTTGGACATAATTATATTTTTGAGTCTTTTTCAAAAATGAGTGATACTGGTAATCAGCCAAGGTCCTTCCTACGTTCTACAAATGATTATACAGTTCTCGACGGAAACGATCGATTTGAATTCGGTAGTTGGACAAACATAAATGAAATTCATTTAATAGAAGTTAATGATGATGTGCTTAGTACAGCAACAAAAATAGAACAATTTCCGACTTCATTTGAAGTTCTTGGAGTAGCGAGATTAAATACAAGAACAGAGTCTTTTCGTGAATATGTGTCCAAATTATCGAATCGAAAAAGTATACCCGATGACCCGCTTTATTTACAGTTATATTCCTGGGGTGGTGAAACTCATTATATAGATTGGGTTCGAATTCGCAAATATACATCTCCAGTGCCTACCATAATCCATCCTTTTTTTGAAGATAATCAAGGTACATCCTCTGTACAACCTTTAAAGAACGTCAGCGTTAGCTTTATAGGCGAAAAAACAAATGTGGTTTTGGGGGAAGATATTTTACTTAAGCTTTCAGCAGTGAACCTGATTACCAAGCCCACGATGCATGTACAGGCCATCATTATTCCGCCGTCTGGAATGAGCGTCACCTCATCCGAATTCGCAACGTCCGGAGCCGGACAGTACACAACAACCTACGAACTTGAGCCCGGCAAGGGCAGAGACATTGAGATCAGGATCGTGGCCAACCAGATAGGTGATGATTTTAAGGTGCAGGGCAGAATAATCTACTACTTTGGAGACGATCTCGCGACGAGAGAAGATTATACGCTCACCCTGCCGATCAAGGTGCGGGCTGCGAGTACGTCGATATCAGGGGAGGGAGGATTAAGTACACCCGGATTTGAGTCGTTGTTCGCAGTCATCGGATTACTGGCAGTGTACCTGAGGAGGAAAATATGAAAAGAATTCCATTCCACAACAGGGAAAGAGAAATTAAAGAGGTCATGAAGATACTGGAGGTGGAGCCATCCCTCATCACCTTTATCTACGGACCAATAAACTCTGGAAAAACCACTATGGTCAGTCACTTGATCGAACAACTGCCAGAGGATTATGCCCCTTTCTATATTAACTTACGAGGGAGGTTCATTACGGATTATGAGGACTTCCTAAACGTATTATTCGAGATTGATGAAGGAGAAGAGGTTGATAATGTCACCGGATATGCTAAATCAATATTAAAGGATCTGGGGACTGTTCGTGGAATTCCAATCCCAATAAACCTGTTTGAACAGATATTCGAAAAAAAAGACAAAAGTAAAGATGTGTTCAAGTATATAGAACAGTTCCTTATTGAAATCTCAAACAAGCGTGTGCCGGTCTTGATCATCGATGAATTACAGGTAATCGGGGATTTGAAGATCAATGGGTTACTGATGTATAAATTGTTCAACTTTTTTATACGATTGACAAAGGAGTTGCATCTCTGTCACATCTTCGCAGTTTCATCGGATTCACTCTTCATCGAGCAAGTTTACAGCGAGGCGATGCTACAGGGGCGAAGCAGGCATCTGCTGGTGGATGACTTTGATGAAGAGATAACTATGAATTTTTTGGATGAACATGGATTTACCGATATGGAAAAAAAAGTTGCATGGGAATACTGTGGCGGCAAGCCAATATGTCTGGTTGAGCTCGTGAATACAGGGGAAAACCGACAAAGTAAGGCAGAGGAGATGCTTGGAATAAGAATCGGACAGATTGAAGGACTCATAGAAGACGCTAGGGAATTTGGATACAAGATAACTTATGGTGAAGACAGAATCGTGCTGAACGAGGAGCATATACTTAAAAGTTTAGAAGAGTTTAGAGACAGGGATCATCTTAAAGCAAGTGAGCTTTCAAAATCAGTTAAACTCGGATTGATTAAGGAGAACATCCTCTTTCTTGATCCAATTAAACAAATCATTAAGCCGCAGTCGAGGTTGAATCTACTTGCGATACGAAAGGTGATTGCTGATGCGTAAGATTTTGATCACTGTTTTATTGCTTGTAATAGCTTTAGTGGGGCTGTCTGGAGGCGTGCAGGCGCAGATTGATGATGGGCTTGTGGCTGAGTGGCATTTTGATGAGGGGGAAGGGAATGTTTTGAAGGATAGTTCAGGGAATGGAAATGATGGGGTGATCTATGGGGCGACGTGGGTTGATGGGAAATATGGGAAGGCACTAAGTTTTGATGGAGTGGATGATTATGTGGAAGTTCCTGATTCGATTAGTTTGGACCTTACAAAGGAAACAACCGTTGAAATATGGATAAAATCGCCAAATGTGAATGAAAGATGGCCAAATATGTTTAACAAGGGAACTCCACATGATCTATCGTATTCCTTAAGACTCTATGATGTATATGCCCAACCGTGCTTCCAAATTAAAACAATTAATGGTTACATTTATGCACGTTCATCAGAGACATTGATGAACAACAAATGGTATCATTTAATGGGAACATATGATGGTTCTTCTATAAAACTTTTTGTTAACGGAAATCTCAAAGTGGAAGATAGCGGCAGTGGAAATATTGTGAAAAATAATCATGCATTAGTGATGGGGACCGCATCGGCAGAAAAGGGATACGAATATCGGGGTTTAATCGACGAAGTCCGTGTCTATAACCGTGCATTAAGTGCGGAAGAAGTAAAAGCGAACTATGAACAAGGTCCAACTGCATTAACTATAACAAAATCCCCTGCCCCATACTCCATCCGCCAATTCCAAAAAACAACAATCACACTATCCATTAAAAATTCAGGCACCACTGACATAACCGACATTGAGATCACTGATGCAATTCATCCCAGCTTTAATCTCACAAGCGGTAACTTCCCGAATCCCAAGCGCTACGCTTTCATCCGCCCCGGCGAAACACGAGATATTCAGTACACGATCTTAGCAAAGGAGAGTGGCACATTTATGCTTGACCTTGCAACCGTAACTTATGCAGACGAGGACGGAAATATCCAGGAAGCAAAATCAGAATCTGCATCTATTAAGGTCATCCCATCCACAGAGCGGGCTGCGAGTACGTCGATATCAGGGGAGAGAGGATTAAGTACACCCGGATTTGAGTCGTTGTTCGCAGTCATCGGATTACTGGCAGTGTACCTGAGGAGGAAAATA
>JBQVMC010000086.1:0-1200 GCA_052361145.1 Methanosarcinaceae archaeon | reverse complement strand
GAGTTGCATCTCTGTCACATCTTCGCAGTTTCATCGGATTCACTCTTCATCGAGCAAGTTTACAGCGAGGCGATGCTCGATGGAAGATGTAGATATCTGCTGGTGGATGATTTTAATGAGAAGACAACATCTGCATTTTTAGGGGAGCATGGTTTCACTGATGATGAAAGTACGGTTGCATGGGAATACTGCGGCGGTAAACCAGTATCTTTGGTGGAGATGATCAATAACAATAACAGGGGACGGATTGCAAAGGATATGCTAAAGACAAGAGTAAACCAGCTTAAGGATTTACTAGACTATCTTAATTATACCAAACCGAAAATAACGATTGGGGATGATGAATACATGGTCGAAAAAGGAAATATTGTTGATATCCTTTACAGGTTTGTAAATGCGGAGTATATCGATGACAAGGAATTGAACAGACCTGCAAAGCATTTCCTGATCAAGAATAACATTTTGTTCCTTGATCCGCATACTGGAATCATCAAACCGCAGTCGAGGCTAAATCTGCTTGCTATACATGAGGTGTTGAAAGATGCATAAAATGAGAACGGTTGTTATGGCATCGGTTCTTGCAGGTTTACTGCTGCTTGCGGCACTGCCGGCATCTGCCGGACTCGCTAGCTGGCAATACCAGCAAGAGATTACGATTCAGGAGAACTCTGGTGAGAAGCTTCATGATTTTCAGGTGCTGGTGGAACTTTCCGGCAGCGACTTTCCGGGCGAAGCGCAGCCGAACGGTGATGATATCAGGTTTACGGATGCGGGCGGGCGTGAATTGAGCTACTGGATCGAGGAATTTGATGCGGAGTTAGAGCGTGCGAGGATTTGGGTGAAGGTGCCTGAGATTCCCGCGAATGGCGAGGCAGGGGTTACGATGTGGTATGGGAATCCAGATGCGGGGAGTGTGAATAATGGGGATGCGGTGTTTGAGTTTTTTGATGACTTTAAAACCAACACGATTGGAATAAAATGGTATCAGGATGCTGGTGATGGGGCAACAATTGATACAAGTGGTACCGGATATGCAAAAATACCTCAAGTTAGTGGCAGTGTTTTATCTACAAAACAAACCTTTCCACGACCATTTGTAGCAGAAACAAAAGTAAAAACGGATACAACCTCAAGATACATGGCCGGACTTGCTTTCTATGACATGGGAACTGATATCAATGAGAGAAGTTATCATGCTTT
>JBQVMC010000085.1:0-8420 GCA_052361145.1 Methanosarcinaceae archaeon | reverse complement strand
ACAAGATCCACTTAAGCAGTTGTGGGCCTTTTACCTTGACCGGATTCATTTTAAGCTGATTTCCGGCAAAACTGCAAAAGGCTTTGATGCTGATTGTATAGGTTTCAACGGTTGAAGCAGCAAAGCCGTTAACTTTTAAGAGCTCTTTTTGGTACTGGTCTATAAGGGCAATCATAGCGCCTCCTTTCCGGCCGTCGTAGCCAATGCTACTTTGGCGGAGTCGGCTTGCATAAAAGGGTGTTTTTTCATATAAACGGCATACTGGTCGGGATTCAGGTGGGCGTATTTTAACGTATTCGCCCTCCGGCTGTGGCCAAGCATATACTGCGTGATTTCGATACCGGCCACCTTGTTAAGATGGGTTGCTGCCGTATGCCGAAAGAGCCGGGCGTGCAGCTTTTTATCGATGCCGTTTTGATCGGCGGCGGTGCGGAAGATATCTTGCAAGGTTCGCGGTGAGATGCGCTTTTTACGCTTGGATATGAGAAACGGCCCTTTTTTACGCTGTCGCAGTTGCAAATATTTGTGGATAATTTTACAAAGACTATGAGGCAAAATCAGATTGCGCTGGCGTCGGCCCTTTTCCCTGATCCAGATCAGCCCGCAGATTAAATCGACATCTTCAATATTTATAGCGATCAGGGTCGATGTTCGCAGCCCAAGTATGCCGAGCATCAGGATGATGACAAAATTTCTAAGCCCCAAAAGATCCTGAGCCTCATTGCTGAAGTAGCGGATCAGGCGATTGTATTCATTAATTGTAAGAAACTGCGGCACTGTTTTTTCAATTTTCGGATATGGGAGTTTGAGGGCAATGTTTTTCGGTACATGCTGGTGGAGTGTCAAAAAGTGGTAAAATTGTCTGAGCGTCCAGACACGAGATTTTCTTACATGTATTGAGGGGTGTTTATAGTCGGCTACAAAATCGACCAGATGCATGTAAGTGATCTTTTTAACCGACCGGATTCTTTGAGATTTGCGGCATTCGCCTTGAGAAGATCGCAGGAAGGCTTTAAATTCATTCAGCCGGATCTCTAAAGCCTGTATGGAACATACTGAGAAATCTGCCAGTTGACAATATTCAATAAACTGGTTGATATAACGATGAAGCATGATGATACATCCCTTGTCTCGCTATAGCTTTTCAGCGAAGACGGATTTTTGACCATTAAATCATGCTTTATCGTTAAATGCCCATTAATAAAAGGCAAATTGCGCTAACTGCGGGGTTTATGGGTTATGTTTATGTGAATGCCACCACTTGAGTTCGTTACCAAAAGAATTTGCCATATGACCGATACTACGAAAAACCATCAGATTTTTGACATCTCATATGTCTGGGAAGTGGCTAAGTTAATTCCGCTTTTCGCAGTGGCAGCATACGTTATTGGCTATGTTGTAAACCAATCCTACCTCGCCAGCCTCGGCATTCCTAGTGTCCGTTTCATCAATAGTGCTTTCTTCAAGTCCGGCCTTCTGGTTTTGGCAGTATTCTTTCCAGTTGTATATTCCGTGTACGTTGGATTCGACGATCCGACTGACAACATTCAAAAGGCGATCATACATGTCCCGATAATTGTCAATCAAACCATTTCGATTGTTGTGATACTTACATACATAGTGACCTTGGGGGCGCCCGATGATTTCGCAGTTTTCATGAAACAGGGGCCATTTCCAAAGGCTCTGTTGCCTATCATGATGCTCGACCTCTTCTTGTGGTTCTACGCAACTTCGTATTCAGGAAGAAGAATGTCATTTCGGACAAGATCCCTTGTCCTGCTTTTGCCAGCTGCGGCCGTGTACACTTGTGCACTTCTTGCCGGCCCGCCAGCTGCGAGAGTACTTCTCAAGCAACTTGGCTATACGTCTGTGATCACCTTCATCGCACTTGGTCTATATGGTGATCGGAGACTTACAACTGCGGGGCCGTTGGTCCTCGTCATCGGTTTTCTGGTCGCTTGTTCCGTTTTCGGCCGAGAGGTGTATCCCGCAATTCCAACATATTTTGGAGGCAGCCGTCCATATTCTGCGATCTTGACAGTAAAGACAGAATATGCAACGGCGATCAGTCAAATGGGGTTTGCACTTACCCGCTCATCCCAAATCGAAAAGGCGACAATCTCATATGACGATGCGGACACGTATGTTCTAACTAACGATAAAGGCTCACACGCGATCTCGAAGCAAGTTTTCGTCGCAATTTCGAGCTTTAAATGAGCAAAGCAGGTGAAGTGGCTGCTCGTCGTACTGAAGATAGTGAACACATATCAACCAAAACATAACCAGGCCATGCACGCGGACACGCAACCACGCCGGGATTATTTGGAAGTGTTCATATGAAGCTCATCGGCGGCGTGGTCGCGTGCCGGTGATGGCCGGTGTTAAGCGGTTCAATTCAACGACCTGTGTAGATTAAAAATTTATAAATGAGGCTTTTTAAATGGGAAGACCAGCTGCTCGTTTTATTGATGGAAAAAAACTCCAATTTATACTTAATGAACACGAAAAGTGGATTAAAACAGATGGCAAAGAAGGTAAGAAAGCAATTTTAGATAATCTTATTCTTAGAAATAATGATTTTTCCAATAAAAGACTAGGCCATAGCATACTAACTGATTCAATTCTAACGAAAACAATCTTCCAAAATGCCGATTTAAGAGAAGCTAATTTTGTTGGTGCTAATCTTCAGGCAGCCAATCTTGAAGGTGCTAATCTTCAGAAAGCCGATCTTGGCATGTCCAATCTTTTAGGCACAAACCTAAAAGCAGCCAAGCTTATGGGTGCAAATCTAAGGCGTGTAGCAAATCTCACAATTGAACAGTTATCTGAAGTCGAGACGCTATTTATGGCTAAGATAGACTCTGAACTAGAAAATAATATCTGCCAAAAATATCCTCACCTTTTAGAAAAACCAGAACACAATAAAATCAATGAAAAATTAAAAGCATCAGAAAATCAGTTATTTTTATATATCGAATACAAAAATTATCTACTGGCATCACAACTTCAGGATATTTTTAATTTTCTCGACGAGATATATAATACATTTTATGCCAGTTTGGCTTATTCTAATCAAAAAAATGTGAGTGATAAGATACCTCATAATCAAAGATTAAGAGTTTATCAAATCCATACAGGAAACAGTATTGACATAGTACTTGAAGGGATCAAATGGATTGCTGGCATACCAATTAATCAAGTTGCCCAAGTTTCAGCATCGACAGCAGCTGTAATATTGACTGGGAAAATATTAATTGACATTGCAAGCGGCAAGACCCCAAAAACATGGGCAGAAGTATTCAAAGTAAAAGCTGAGACTATTAAAATCAATGCTGAAATAGAGAAAACAAAAGCAGAGGTAGCTAAATTAAAAACAGAAATCTTAGCGCTGGAAACTGATAAGGGTAATTCGGTAGAAGAATATTTAATTGATACAAGTGTCATTCATCCTGAATCGCTTAATATGGCAACGGATTCTGCCAAAAGATTTATTGATATATGCAAGGAATCCCCGAATATTATAGTAGTTGTTGTAAATGAACATGCTGTGGTTCGTTGTGACTGAAAGAATTAATCTGTTAACTTTCAAAAATCCGCTTAACCAATTGCTGAACCTGACCGGGAAAACTATGCAGTTTTACGTAAAGGCCGGTGCAGGCTCAAAAATAAGGTGGCCGGCAGGTTAGCTCAACCGTTATAATTATGAGAATTTTTAAACCAATAAAAGCGAAAATAACCCCAGACACGATGGATATAGATGATTCTTTTTACGATCATTCCCACGGGGAAAATTGTCAATGCGGCGGAGAGTTTACGTTATGCGGAGTCGCATGCGAAGAATGGGGTTATGTCCATATACAGCCAGCACAACGCATTACATGCCCTGATTGCTTAGCGTTAATCAAGCATTGCAAAACTTATAAATTATAACCATTAAATGCAGTGGACAGGCAGGATCGGCTATTTTCGTAACGAACAAAGCCCGAGTCCCTGCCTGCAACTGATTAAGACGTTAGCATATCTAAATTAATAACATTGAGGTGTGCCATGCGAAAATCTGTATATAAATCCATGCTTGATGCGGATATGAATGTCCGTTACTGGAAATACCTTACTCAACGATATTCTAATCGAGATCGTAACATCAAGATATTTCTTGCAATAACATCTTCTGGAGCTGTCGCTGGCTGGTCAATATGGAATGAAATTCCTTTTCTTTGGCAAGTATTATCCGGAATTTCTGCAATTATTGCTATTGTATCGCCAATTCTCAACTATCAAAAAATAATAGAATCTACATCAGATCTTAGTGGAAAGTGGTGGGAGTTGCTGAGATATTACGAAAGCTTCTGGCTTAATGTGAAAAACGGTGAAATAGATAAGAGAATAGAAAAAGAATATACCAGAACTAAAGCCAAAGAAGATGCCCTTGTTAAGGAAGAAACTAAACTACCTCAGGATATTAAGTTACTGCGTGAATGCCAAAATGAAGTTTTACGTTCCCGTGGCCTTAAAAAAAAGGAGGGTTGAATATGAATGATAAAGATAACCATAAAGCTGATCGTGAAGAGAAAATTGAAAAAATTGAGAAAAAAATTGAAAGAAGTAAACAAGACGTACCCTTCACTGAGCGTATTCAAAAAATGCAAGCTCCAGATCCTTGGCCAGATCCACCGTCAAGTAAGAAGAAGGGTGATTCTAATAGTGATGATAAGTAGTTTTTAATGCTAACCTGTCACTGGAGAGGGACTGGGCAAAGCCGAGCCGTTTTTTAAGGGCTTACTGGTTGGCGCAATCTATGCCTTTTTCATAGTTTTTCGGTCATCGTTGCCCAGCCCCTCAGTTCTGCGTTAGCCTTTAATTAATAACTATTTGATTCTGAAACAAATTACAGGAGTAAAATCATGAATCTATTTGATATTATTAGTGGTAACCGTAAGCTACAGGAAGAACATGTCACCGCAGTGCTTGCATGGCTTCTTGATCCTGGTCAATCACATGGATGCGGTACTTTATTTCTGAAAAATCTTTTATCGTTGCTTCATGAAAGCGAGTTCGAGCAGTATTTAAGTGTAGCAAGCGGAGTCGACATTTATACAAAAAGTGATTCTTCAATCCATGTCTTAATGGAGCAAAAGGTTAAAACCCCCTTTGGGGATAGACGCATTGATATAGTTATCTCTTTAAAGTGTGCCGATAAACCAACACATATTGTTGCAATTGAGAATAAAATTGATTCTTCGTCAATAAAGGAAAAACAACTCTTAGAGCAATATGAAGGGTTAAAAAAAGAATCAGACGAAGATACAATAATATCATTTATTTACCTTACTCCTGACATTAATGATTCAGCAAAAAAAGCCTATGCGGCTCTGCCTGAGGATTTATTAAAGATACATCTGCCATGGAGTTCAAAGAACGAGGACTCTTTAAAGAACGAGGACTCTTTCATTGGCATTGTAACGTCTTATCTCGAAAACGAGTCAAAAGGCTTGAACGACCCTCTGTCTTATGAATCTAAATTCATACTCAAATCTTTTGTGCAGTTCGTCCTTAACGGTTTTAAAACACAAGTTTTTAAAAAAATAAGAACTTCATCAGAATATGTGCAAAATTTTGCAGGTAAATTGACAGGATTAGAGGAATTGCAAAGGTTTGTAAAAAAAGATCCTAATATTTTTATTGGTTTTATCGGCGGTACAACGAAATTAAGGGAAGCATCAGTGGATTATCTGATTACTCGCCCCTACAAATACAACAATTGTCTTGATGCTCCAGGTATTAGAAAAAGCAATTGGATTCCAGCTAACGATTTTTTTGATATAGTGCATGATCTTGGATGGGTTCCTAATGGAATATAAAGATAAGTTGTTTGGATACCGAGAATTCAAAACAGATAAAAAGGCTAACCCATCATTCCAGCGGACGGGAAAAAGCCCCCGCCGCTGAATTCAAACGTTGGGCTACAAATATATATGAAAGGGAGGAAAAATGTATGTCTTTAGAATCCATATCAGACCTCAAGGCGGGTCTGCTGATATGGTAACGACATTTGGCTATTGTCTTAAAAACGGAATTCTGGGAGTTGGATGGAGAACAAATTCAAATCGGAATACAAAAAAATGGGACGAGTATTTTAACGAAGCATCTCAAATTCATGACAACTTACAAATATGTAAATACATCAACAAATGGGTGAGTAAAGATGATTTGGTCTGGACTCGCGATGCAACAGGGCAATATTACTTAGGAAAAGTGACATCTGGCTGGGAATATTGGACATCACAGGAAGCAAATGAATTAGATATAGATGTTGCTAACATCTTCAGGGTTGTTATTAAGAGTGTCAGTATAGATTCTGTTCCTGGAAAAATTGTTGCTTGTTTTCGTGCCACAAGATCAATTCAAGAGGTTGCTGATTCAAAAGCAAGAGAATATTCCAAACATTTATGGAATGTATTATCGAATGATCAGGTATATACGATCGATAAATCGGAGTTTGCAGACATTTTTATGATGCTTGATGACGAGGAAACAGAGGATTTGGTTTTTTTGTATCTGCAGAGTCAAGGATGGTATGTGATCCCTAATTCTCGCAAGGGCGATACGATGAGTTTTGAATACCTTGCAGTGAATCCAAAAACTGGAGAAAAAGCGTTGTCTCAAGTAAAGACAGGCAAAGTAGTTATCAACAGAGACGACTATGTTGACTACAAACAAAAAATATTCTTGTTTCAATCAAATGAGCTATACACAGGTTCAGGTGACTCGAATGTTGTCTGCATCACAAGGGATGAACTTTTGACGTTTTTGGACAGTTCCTTATCTTGGTTTCCTGAAACGTTTCAGAGAAAAGTTGAAATTGTAACTCAATAATCGCAAAACTGATTTCAGTTAATTGTAAATTAAAAGCCCAACAAAAGTTTCAACCTGACGTTTTTCGTCGCTCCGTTCGCTTCGCTCACTACACTCTGAAAAACGCAGGTTAAACAGGCGTTATGTGGAAGGAAATAAAATGGAACACGAAAATTTAATTAATGAGTTTTTCTTATTATTTTCGAAGTTTGAATATGCTTTAAAAATGTCAGGTTTCCACAATGGGGATGGAAATGCTAAAGCGGATTGGAGAGGTTTTGCTGGGGCAATCGAAAATGCTTTTAACAAAGATTCAAATGCGTCACTTGCAGAAGGTACAGCTTACATACTTAATAATCCACCAAACAAACAAGTTGTAAGCAATGGGGTGCTGCAATGGTCTGGCACACCACCCGACTCAAATTCTGAGGTAGATTTACTTTTGCAGTATGTGTGTCGGGTTAGAAACAACCTGTTTCATGGCGGAAAATATAAAGGAAAAATGCTCGATAATCCTGACAGGTCCGAGCAACTAATTACAGGTTGTCAAAACATTTTAACATACTGCCTTGATTTGTCGCCAAACGTTAAGGAAGCATTTGAAGGAAACACCACATAACCAATCACTGGTGCGGACGCAAAGGGCCGCGCCGCACAGTTCAACCGTTAGCAGACAAAGGACAAGGAAATGAGTTCAATATTGGAAATGTTAAGTAATCTCGGAACCCCCATAGTAGGAATTGCGATTGCAGCCCTTGCATCTTTGGTAACGAATTTATTGTTTGACGAAAAGTCAAAAAAGAAATCGAAAGCAAAGGATAAGCTCCTTAATTTACTTCAAGAAAATCTTGAAAAAGGAAGAGTGCTAGATTTAGAGCTTATCGGCCATATAAAACAATCAGTAGAACGTGAATTTGGAGTTGAAATTGCGGTAACACATTTATTGCAAGACATACTGCTAAAACTGAATGAGGCTTCTAAAGATTCTGATCACGAAAAAATTGATGCCTTAAACATAAAATTAAAAGAATTGATAAATCAAGAAAACAAAGCTGCCCCTTTTGAGAACCTACCAGAGGAAGAACGAAGGTTATTGAAGGGATTAGATGATGCTATCAAACATAATGACGAATCCTCAATTCAGTTTCATTTTGATGAATTAAATTCTGTTCTGTCTGTCAGAAATGCAGAGCATTCACGAGCCACTAAGTTAAATAAGTGGTCTGTTCCCTTAGCTGTTGTTGGCCTGACTCTAACAATAATTTTTGGTGTGATTGGTATGAATAATGGTGTTAACGATGATGATATTAAAAAAACTATTAAATCCACTATAGAGTCAGAGCTGAAGGCTGCTAACAATGCTAATGCAGCCGACGCAAAAAGCCGCGCGGCTGATTAGCGGCGTTCGACGGCGGAGTTTAGTTACATAAAGGACTGTAAAGGGGGACGGGGTTGAAATTAGGCGTTTCTTTTTTCATTTGTTTGTGGTAATGAAGTCACATGCCACGTCAAGCCAGAATAGATGCGCCGGGGTGCCTTGCATCATATCATATGCAGGGGTATCG
>JBQVMC010000084.1:0-9069 GCA_052361145.1 Methanosarcinaceae archaeon | reverse complement strand
TTGAGCGGAGTGCGGTGAAAGTCGCACGCTCCGTTCTTAGAAGAGGGAGAGCGAGTAATCGCTCTTTCTTATTCGACTAATTTTGCTGGGGGGAACTTCATTGGACTAACATGACCATTCCAATCATTTGAAATGGGTACAGGATTCCCTTAATCAAAACGAAACCAGGATATTGCTAATCCAAAAAAGATAATAGTCATAAGCATCAGCACACCGACCTCTTTCAAAATACCGGCAAGCCCCAGGTCGAAATAAAACAGGTCATAAAATCCATCCATAGCCCATGCTGTAATAGTTACACGTGCAAGGTCCTGCATAAACTGGGGTTCGATGAAAAGGGGCCACCATGAACCTCCTATAGCAGACATTGTTAACGTCAGGACATTGGAAACCGAATCTGCCTGGTCCTTGGTTTTGACCACAACTGCTACAAGTAAACCAAGACCTG
This sequence comes from Methanosarcinaceae archaeon, assembly GCA_052361145.1. Taxonomy (GTDB): domain Archaea; phylum Halobacteriota; class Methanosarcinia; order Methanosarcinales; family Methanosarcinaceae; genus Methanovorans. The sequence goes on along the minus strand of JBQVMC010000084.1, from coordinate 8,621 downwards.
TGCTTGAAAGCGCGATTGCAGCTATAAGGATAATCAGGGCTAACATATCACTACCAAGGTAAAGATCAAAAACCACATTCCCAAAGATCATAAGAACCGTAAGCTGCACAAATCCTTTGAAAAATGTGCTGGTAATCTTACCTCCTATAATCTCTGCCCTGCTAATAGGAGCTACAACAAGACGCCTGAGTGTCCCGGCTTCATGTTCCTTTAACAGGCTTACCGATCCGGCACCGATACTTGTAAACAGCATGAACATAACAGCAAACCCAGGTACGTAATGCGTAAAAGACGTAAACTCGCCCAGACTGGAAGAAGTGCTTTCTGTTTTGACCTGTACTGGCAGCGGTTGTGCAAACCGGTTCGCCACATCCACTATATTGAACACCTGTTCTTCACTATACACAGGTATCCCCAGAGCATCAACCGTCTTTATAACAACTACATTAATGGATATTCTATTCGTATAACCTTCTACGATCTTCTCAAGCACAGTATTCTGGGAATCCTCGGTAGGATCCACAATGATCGATATCTCACTGTTCTCCCCCATCATGATAGAATGTGTGAAATCCACTGGAATAATGATCAACCTGCCATATTCCTGATCTTTTATCCTGTCCCTTGCTGCAAATTCATTGGATTCCATATCGACATCAAGTATGTTGATCTCTTCTAAGAATTCTACAAATTCCCTGGAAATATCACCATTGTCCAGATTCACCACAAGAACATCTATCCTGATATTCTGTTCATAATTCCCGCCAAGTGCCATTCCTGCTACTGAAATAATGACCATTGGTAAAAGAAACATCAAAATGACAGCATTACGATCCCTGAGAAATATTTTCAGGTCATTTGCAGCGATGATAATAAACTTCATGTTTTATCTCTCGATTAAACTTTATTAAATTTTAACCCAATGTATTTAGTTTTTGAAATATCATTGGTACCACATATTGTTCCTGCAATAATACCTATGATAATGCCTGATATGATCCCTACCGGTCATTTTTTTGATTAGTACTTACTCCTGACTCCCTTACTTCCTGAGCGCTGTACCTGTCAAATTGAAAAATAACGTTTCCAGATCAGGTTCTTTTATACGAATAGATTCCACTCTTGTTCCTGAAGATGCCAATGTATCAATTATATCGGCCAGTAATTCACTGCCGGAAACCAGTTGGATGGTCATATTGTTTTCATCTACAGACACATTTTCAACAGTATCGAACTGCCTGATAGACTGTACGATATCCGGTTGGATGCCTTCTTTTGTCACCACATGAACTATATCACTCTGGCCTACCATTTTGAGTAGTCTTTGTAATGTATCCAGTGCAATGAGTTTTCCCTTATCAACAATTGCGATACGATGACACAGGTCTTCTGCATCTTCCATTTGGTGAGTGGTCAAAAGCACGGCCATTCCCTGTTTATTCAGGTTACTAATGGTGTCGTATATTCGCTTACGACTCTGTGGGTCTACACCGGTGGTCGGTTCATCCAGTATAAGTATTTTAGGATCGTGCAAAAGCGCCACAGCAATGTTTATCCTGCGTTTCATGCCCCCCGAATAAATTTCCAGCCGTTCATCAGCCCGTTCCGTAAGCCCCGCCATATCCAGAAGGAACTCTGTCTTCTCTTTGAGTACTTTACCTGACAGGCCGTATATCTTTGCATAGAAGTTCAGGTTTTCCCTGGCTGTAAGTGTATGATACAGGCTGATCTCCTGGGGCACAACACCAATAATCTTTTTTATATCGTTATTATTTTTTCCAATCTGAAATCCGTCAATGGTTACCCTGCCGGATGTCGGCTTCAGTAAACAGCACAGGATTGAAATTATGGTGGATTTACCTGCGCCATTAGGACCAAGCAACCCAAGTATCTCACCCCTTCGTATACTAAAGGAAATACCATCAACTGCCGTAAAACCATTATATTTTTTGACCAGGTTCTCCACGCTGATAATGGCATTGTCATTCATTACTATTCCCATCCCCTACCCTACTCTGCCTTCATGACTTTTTTTGTACATGCATACGGCTGGCCAATACTATTGTTATAAGTAGTATCATTATAATTGCTGCGCCGATCAACAGCGGATTTTGGATCATTTTTCCTCTGTTATCCGGTTCCCTGACCTGTGCAGGTACATAGATCGTATCTGATATTCTGGTATTGCCTTTAAAATCGTCATACTCAATTTCGGTTTTAATGGAATACGTTTTGTAGCTGGCGTCAGGGTCTACATCGATACTGAATATGGCCACAACTTCATCACCAGGTTTCATATCACCAAGAAAAGCCGTATAATCCGTACTGCTTAATGGATTTGAGAGTCTCAATCTAGCAGTGGCGATTGATGCTGTTTCATCTCCAATGTTCTTATATGTTATCTTGAGAATGCCTGAACTATCAGGAAACAGTTCACTGTCCACATTTGTGACTTCAAAATCAGCTTCTTCTATAATCGTGATAAATATGGTATGTTTTTCATCAATATTCCGGTACAACATATTATAGTCGATATTGTTGCTGGTGGCATTGCCATCAACCTGCACATCTTTCTGGTACTGGTAAGTAAGGTTCACACTCAGGGGGTATGTACCTGCGGTTGCATTATCCAGTACTTCAATCTCAAACTGCAGTAACTGGGAAACCTGACCGGAAACCAGGGTGCCCGCGCTTTGCGGTGGTGTTTTTATGTCCAGCGGCGCCCCATCCGGTTTGAGGTACGCTATGACTCCTACGGCTACAGTAGCACTGTATTCCATTTGGTGCTCTATTTTTGATAAAGCGATCTCATTAGCGTCATTGGGTGTATCCTCTGCTTCAAATCCAAGTATCTTTCCCTGATTCATGACCTGAATAAGTACCGTAGCAGAATCACCCCTGCTATACTCCGGATTGCCAGAAGTACTTACTACCATTTCAGGACTGCCATATATTGTGAAATAATCATCGATGAATGTCCATTTATTCGGGGGAATGGTTTCGACATAGGATTGGGCTGTGGGTAATAATAAGATTAATAATAAGATTAAAAAGACAGGGAGTTTTCTCATAATTACCACCACTGATCAAGTTAGTTTTTAATCAGTTATAACTTTTTGTTATAAAGGGTGCTGGAGAGTTTTGGTATGACACTAAATTATAGTGCTATTATGCGCAATTCAAGCACACTTATAAAATCCCCATATAATTGCAGACCCCTACTATGTGGTATATTCCTGCCCCTGCTCATCCAGACTACCTGAAGGGCCATCATAGCAAATCAAATAATGCTCTTAATGCCCCGTACAAGTGCGATTTTACCAGTTCTTACAACCTCTTCTATTCCGAACGGACGCAAAAGTTGTTCGATTCCCACGATCTTGTTTTCATCACCTGTAACCTCAATTGTCATAGACTTTGCTGCAACATCAATGATCCTCGCCCTGAATATATCAACTATCTGGATGATCTCGGAACGATTGTTCGCATCTGCAGATACTTTGATAAGTGCAAGTTCCCTTTCAACTGATTCATCAGAACTGATATCAGTTACCTCGATAACATCAATAAGTTTATTTAATTGTTTTGTAACCTGTTCAAGAACATGGTCATTACCCCTGACAACGATTGTCATGCGGGATATTGTAGGATCTTCCGTGACCCCGACAGCAAGGCTGTCAATATTATATCCGCGTCTTGAGAACAAACCCGCAACTCTTGTAAGTACACCGAACTTGTTTTCCACCAGAACTGCAAGTATATGTTTCATGATTTCCTCTCCAGATCAAGTATCTCATTAATTGCAGCACCTGCCGGTACCATCGGCGATACATTCTCCTCCCGCTCAACAATAAAGTCGATAACAGTCGGTCTTCCAGAAGCAATAGCCTCATCGATCACCGGACGTACCTCTGATGGACTGGCAGCTCTTAAACCAAGTGCACCGTATGCCTCAGCAAGTTTGACAAAATCCACACTGTTGCTTATGCAGGTATGGGAGTACCTTTGGTAATAGAACAGTTCCTGCCACTGGCGAACCATTCCAAGGAAACCGTTGTTAAATATTGCAACAATGACCGGAATATCATTCTCGACAACAGTTGCCAGTTCCTGTGAGTTCATCTGGAACGAACCATCACCTGCAATATTAAACACAACCTTATCAGGCCTACCGATCTTTGCTCCTATAGCAGCAGGGAAACCGTAACCCATAGTCCCGAGTCCACCTGATGTTATGAACATGCGCGGTTCCTTGAAACTGAAATATTGTGCAGCCCACATCTGGTGCTGTCCCACATCAGTGACTATAATAGCGTCCTCGCATGCTTTATGGATCTGTTCAATGATGTATTGCGGTTTTATGAACTCGTCACTTTTGACATAATGAAGAGGATATTTTTTTTTCCATTCCAAAATTTTCTTTATCCAGTTTTCCGACTTGCACTGCCCGGCATGTTTTGTCAGGCTCGCAAGCACTCCCTTTGCATCCCCGATAATTGATGCATCAACACGCTTGTTCTTGGAGATTTCCGCAGGATCAATATCAATGTGCAAAATTCTTGCATTTGGTGCAAATGATTCGATCTTTCCGGTGACACGGTCGTCAAATCTCGCGCCAACAGTGATTAGCAGGTCAGATTCCTGTATTGCATAATTAGCATACTTGGTACCGTGCATACCCGGCATCCCAAGTGAGAGAAAGTGATTTCCGGGGAATGCACCAATACCTGTAAGTGTGGTAGTAACAGGCGCCATGATCTTCTCGGCAAATGCAAGCAGTTCAATGCTCGCATTAGAACTAATTACACCACCACCTGCATAGATCACAGGGCATATCGATCCGGATATCTCTTCAACTGCCTTTTTAATATGTGATGGATTTCCTTTCAATGTTGGTTTGTAACTCCGTAGTTCCACTTTTTCAGGATATAAGAAATCAAGTTCATCAGTAGTAACATCCTTTGGCATATCTACCAGAACAGGCCCCTGTCGTCCCGTAGAAGCAATGTGGAACGCTTCTTTGATGATCCTTGGCAGTTCATCGGCTTCCTGTACAAGATAATTGTGTTTCGTAATTGGAAGCGTGATCCCTGTGATGTCGGCTTCCTGAAATGCATCATTGCCGATCATTGAACTTGGTACCTGTCCTGTAAATGCAACCATTGGAACCGAATCCATATACGCTGTCGCAATACCGGTGACAAGGTTGGTCGCTCCCGGACCCGATGTCGCAAGGCATACCCCGGTTTTACCGGTCGCACGGGCATACCCGTCCGCAGCATGTGCTGCAGCCTGTTCATGACGTACTAGTATATGACGCACATCGGCATCGTACAGTTCATCATATATTGGTAACAATACTCCGCCCGGGTACCCGAATATGACTTCAACTCCTTCCTTACTAAGGCACTCGATAAAAGCCCGTGCGCCTGTCATTTTCTCTGTTGCACCGATCATGCTATATCTCCCTGTTCATTTTCCTGTTAATTTAATGTATTATAGTCAATAACTTAACTTAATATTTGATAGATGTCTTCAATAGGTGACTTTGACAAAGATCATCGATAATAATTTCTTAACACTTTGATATTCAGTCAATTGTATTTTAACCACATGAAACAGGAATTGTATAGGATCTTATTCACTGTGTTCCATTTGTTATCTATGCTTTTAATGGTTTATTGCTTATCACTTGTTGAAATTTGCATATTATCAGGCAATATTGATTGGTTTCTGACTATAATTGTTACTGTATGATCATTACTACCGGTTCTATACCGGAATACCTATTTTAAATATATTGATATAAAGACAATGTCCCATGCAGTGTTCCGATCATTTAACTGTTCCGTATCAATTGGTTTATACCATTTAGCACAGCCTCAACAGATGCCATTATAATGTCCGTTCGTGCACCTCTTGCCGTTACGACCTTGTTGTCTTTTGACAGTTTCACCCATACTTCGACCAGGGCATCAGTCCCTCCCGTTATTGAATCTACGTGGTATTCCTCTAACACAACATCACCCACACCGGATATTGCTTTTCGGATCGCATTTATAGCAGCATCCACCGGACCGTCACCTATGCTGGCCTCGACAACTTCCATGCCTTCCACATTTAGTTTTATTGATGCAGTGGGAGTTACCTTGTTGCCTGATACTATTGTAAATTCCTCAAGTATTACACTGGATTCGCTGTAGATGTCCAGAACAACTTCGGCAATCGATTGTAAGTCAGCATCAGTGACCCGTTTTCCATGGTCGCCAAGTTCCTTGACCCTTCGCAGGATCTCTGAAAGTTGTGAATCATCCACATTCAATCCCAGTTCCTTTAATGCGAGTGTTACAGAACTGCTGCCTGCATGTTTACCAAGAACTATTTTGCGTTCACGTCCTATCACCTCTGGACCGATCGGTTCATAGGTTGATGTGTCTGCAAGCAATCCGTGTACATGGATACCTGCTTCATGGGTAAATGCATTACCACCAACAAGCGACTTGTTCACTGCAACAGGAATGCCGGTCAGGCGACTGACAAGCCTTGATGTCTTGTACAGCTCGTCACATTTGATACCTGTGTCATACTTATACAGCCATTCAAGGATCATTATTACTTCTTCGAGTGATGTATTACCTGCCCGTTCACCAATCCCGTTCACGGTCAGGTGTGCTTCCTTTGCACCTGCCGAAAGTGCGGCAATTGTGTTGGATGTAGCAAGTCCGAAATCGTCATGGCAATGGATGCTTACGGGAGCATCGAGTGATGTTGAGAAATCTTTGAAAACTTCTGTGGTCACTTCAGGAACCAACAATCCCACTGTATCGCAGTAGCATATCCGATCGGCTCCGGCATCTATGCCATCTGAATAGATTGATTTTAAAAACTCAAGGTTTGCACGTGATGCATCCTCACCGCTAAGTTCAACAATAAGTCCATGGTCTTTTGCATATTCGGTGACATCGACTGCCATTCGGCGCACGGTCTCACGGTCTTTTTTAAGTTTGATGTTGATGTGCAGATCAGATACAGGAACAACAAGATGTATGGAATCTACATCGCATTCAAGCGCAAAATCAACATCCTGTTTCATTACACGGCAGTAACTGCAAATCTCAGCATCAAGTCCCTCATTGCTAACCGCACGTATGGATTCACGCTCACCTTTTGATGTAATGGCTGAACCGGCTTCTATGATGTGGATTCCGAGTTCATCCAATTTTCGGGCTATCCATAGTTTTTCGTCGGTTGAAAGCGCAACACCAGGTGTTTGTTCACCGTCCCGAAGTGTTGTGTCCAAAAATTTAATATTTTCGAATAATATAATCCCTCACATGGGTTTTGTAATTTTACTATAAATACTGTATATAAGTACAGATAGACTATTTTGATACGTCCATCAAATATATATGTGGCGACATGTGCGGGCGTATCAAACACAGATGCCGTCATTTAAACGGATACCTGCCTAAAAGTACTTGTCGGCGATCTCAACCGCTTTTACGATCAGGTCCGTACTTGCCTGCAGATCGGATATGTCAATAACTTCAACAGGGGAGTGGATGTAGCGTGTGGGTACACTGATAACACTTGAAGGGATTCCCTCTCGTGTAAGATGTATCGATGTCGCATCAGTTGTTCCACCATCTCCGACATCCATCTGGTATGGGATATTGTTTGATTCTGCCGCATCCTTTAGCCATTTGATCACTGTCGGGGAAGCTATCAGTCCACGACCTCCACCATCTACGATCGTAATTACTGGACCTTTTCCGATTTCGAGTGCGGAATCCTTTTTCTCGATTCCGGGATGGTCACCGGGAATGGTTACATCGGTTGCTATTGCTACATCGGGATTTAACCCGAACGCAGAAGTGCGGGCGCCTTTGAGTCCAACTTCTTCCTGTACTGTTCCGACTGCATATACCGTGGCTTTGACATCCATTTCGGATAACTGTTTCATCGCCTCAATGAGCATTGTCACACCTGCGCGGTTGTCGAATGCCTTGCCTGTGATCTTTCCGTTCGCAAGAGTTACGAATTGCCTGTCAATAGAGATAGGACTGCCAACATCTACACCCAATTTTTCAGCATCCTTTTTGTCTTTTGCGCCAATGTCGATAAACATGTCATCCGCTTTGACAGGTTTTTTCCTATCTTCTTCTTTCATGACATGCGGCGGTTTTGAACCGATAACACCTGTGAGTGGTCCGTTTTTTGTGTGCACGATAACACGCTGGCTGTGGAGAGTCTGGTCAAACCAGCCGCCGATCTTGACGAATCGTAAGAAACCGTTGTCGTCAATGTATTTAACCATCAGCCCTATCTCATCCATGTGTGCTGCCAGCATGATGGTCGGACCTGTACCCTTTTTTGTTGCTATCAGGTTACCCATCCTGTCGGTCCTTACCTCATCGACGTATGGTTTGATCCCTTCTTCCATTATATCTTTTATGCTGCCCTCTGATCCTGATATTCCGTGGGCATTTGAGAGTTTTTCCAGTAATTGTTGTAGTTGTTCCATGATAATCATCATTTGGGTTTAATTCGGATTTTAATCAGGAGAGTATTGTGTTTTTGTGATATAAAGGTTTGAGTTTGGCGGCGTTATCAGTCATTTT
>JBQVMC010000083.1:0-9145 GCA_052361145.1 Methanosarcinaceae archaeon | reverse complement strand
ATGCACAGTAACATTTTGATCTCGTTCATTGAATGGCAGAATATCATTGACCCTGCACTTATAACACCAGATCTTACGAGAACGAATATTATGGAATATGAAGCTATTTACATGATTGGTAATATCGGATTGAATATTGCAATGTTCCTTGTCTTATCACAGATCATTGCGATGGTGCTGGGCCTTATAAAGCCTATCTGCAACTATTTCTCAAAGAGAAAACATCCTATGTATGACCCGGATAAGGCGGTTGATTATTAACAGGTGGTTTGAAAGATGAATGGATTAGTAATAAAAACAGCAGTTGTTATTGTTGTACTGATTGCCGGTGTTCATATGGGTAACTTAGGACACAGCGGGAATCAAGCCACTGCTCCACACTACCTGAGCGATGGACAATGGGACGATCTTCAATGTGGTGGCTGTCATGGAAATGCGTACGATGATGTCGTAGCATCTTACCACGTACAACGTGCAGGAGATTTTGAAGACAGTATGTATAATGGCATGTCGTATCTCACAAGGTTTGAGATTGAGCCTGGCAGTGAAGACGACTGGGCAAAGTTATATATGAATTATCATCCAGGCGGCGGACCGCTTGAAACGATCGATGGCGACGAAGGTATGGATGTTGATTGTAATATCTGCCATGACCAGACCGGAGATTATGACTGGGATGCACGCGGCAGGGCCATTGCACAAGGCAGGTACAGCGAAGCAAACTTTAATGCAGTAGAAGAAATTCTGGCAAGCCAACCTGTGTCCTATGGTGTTTCAACAACCCGGACATGTGTAGACACATGCCATTCGGGTTCTTCCAAAAAGACCGGGGTTAAATGGACCCAGGGTAATTATGATCAATATGATGTACATGCCAGCTATTCGGTAGCATGCTCTGACTGTCATATTACAACGGATCACCAGATCGGCAGGGCCGGTGTACAGGATCCCACTAACAGCACCGAAGCTATGAAGGAATGTATTGATTGCCATGATGGTATTAGCCATGGTATGGTTATTGATGGCGCGCATTATGGCGTAGTTGCATGTGATGGTTGTCACATACCCATGCTTCCGGCAGATACCGTGCTAGAATCTGTTAACTGGGCAAACGGTGTAAAGGAAGAGATATACCAGGATTCCGAGATTAGGCCTGTTCTTGAATGGTCTGATGGAATGGATAATGATAAACTTCCGGTTCCGGACAGCAAAAACGATACTGGTGTAAAACTGGTGCCGTTTAATATTATCACTGTAACCTGGTGGGATGCAGGAATAAATGCTGATGTCAGGACGAATCCGGATACCAGTACGGCTATCGGTAATCCGATCGCATTGGGTGATGTAAAAGCAGCAGATGCTAACAATGACGGTAAAGTTTCATCTGGTGAGATACGTATATACGATGGTGATAATAATGGCCAGTCGGATTACCCGAATGCGGTTTTGCGCCAGCAGGATCTGTACTTCAGGGTTAGCCATAATATTGCCAGCACAAAAGTCGGCCTAGCAGCTCCTTTGACATGTGGTGATTGTCACTGTGCATCAGGAACAAATATCCTGGACAGTATTCACTTCACTGCAGAGCCGATCGAGTGCACGATATGTCATGAATACAGACCTCCGGTAGACTGGTTAGATCTGGGTTATGATGCAGATCCTGCATCCCCGGGAGATTATTCGATATTGTCGATCGAAGTGGAAAAGTATGACCCTCGACCAAAACCAGCAGAGGTTGAGAGCAAGCCGGCATTGATTGGAAATTCAAATGACATGGCAGGAGAACAGTAACATGGGAAGTAATTATAATACTCTGGAAAAGATCAACTTTCTGACGAAACTTCCGGAAGATGTTGTGATACCTTTACGCCAGCACAAAGGAGCACCATGCAAACCCCTGGTTTCGGTAGGTGATACGGTTCTTGCCGGACAGCAGATAGGTGAAGCAGTGGGTCCCGGATCCGCGCCGGTACACGCAAGTGTTTCCGGAACTGTGGCCGCGATAGACGAACTGCCTCATCCATCCGGTAACAAGGTACAAAGCATAGTGATCACAGTGGATGAACAGCAGTATTCGATTGGGTTTAATCCACTGGATAATCCGGATCAGTCCGAAATAAAACAGATCATAAAGGATGCCGGTGTTGTCGAGATATACGGTACACCTACATGCGAGGTTATCGAAAATATAGATACTATTATCTTGAACGTCACCTATGAATCATCCATGATCGCAGGATGTGTGGGTATTAATTTGTACTCCCCGCAGATCTATGAAGGTTTAAAATTCCTTATGAAGGCATCCGGTGCAAAGCGGGCTATCATTGCTGTTAACAAGAACAACAAGGAAGCATTCAGGATATTGTCTAACCTTAACCTTAAAAGCAATATTCATGTTGTACCTCTCAATATTTCATATACCTTAAATATGGAAAATCTTCTTGTGTTTGATATTCTGGGTGCCAGAAACCAGATGGGTGGAACACCCCAGGATGTCAAGGTCGCTGTGTGCGGAGTCAATCCGGCTTATGAGGTGTATGATGCGGTAGTGAATGGCAGGCCCTCCATGCTTATGCCGGTGTCAGTGTATGGTCCGGTGGGTAATCCGCAGTCCATACTTGTGCCAATAGGCACGAGGTTTAAGGATCTCTTAAAAGAATGCGGTGGTTGCACTGGTGAGCCCGGAAAGATAATAGTCAACGGGTTGTATACGGGCATTGCCCAGTATACGGATGAAGTACCAGTTGTAAAGCAGACTGCCGGTATTCTCATACAATCCCAATCCGAGATCCTGTCTGTGCAATCCGTACCATGTATTCATTGTACACGGTGTGTTGATGTATGTCCTGTTGATATACTTCCATCCCGTGTTGCAATTTTAGCAGATCAGGGTAAATTCGATGAATGTCGGATGATGCATGTTATGAATTGTGTAGAATGTGGTCTTTGTACAGTGGAATGTCCTTCGAAAATACCGCTGTTGCAGTTGATCAAGTATGCAAAGGTCGCAATCGAAAAAGCGTATGCTAACGTGGCAGAAAAGGAATCATCGAATCTGGTACTCGGATGCGAATCTTGTGAAGGAGGTATTTAAATGACCCTAACAATTTCAGCTCCACCTCATAAATTAAAGGGTGTAACTGTTAATAAGATAATGTGGGGCAAAGTACTTGCTCTTGTACCGGTGAGTCTGGTTGCAATATATTTCTTTGGGTTACCAGCACTTGGATTACTTCTTGCAAGCGTAATAACAGCAGTTGCAACTGAAGTCGGAATCCAGAAATTGTTCAAACAAAAGATTACTATATCTGACGGAAATGCAGTATTGATAGGATTAATGCTTGCACTGATCCTTCCGTATGATGCTCCGATCTGGATCGCGGTTATAGGCTCGTTCTTTGCTATTGCGATAGTGAAACATGCATATGGGGGCATTGGTTCCTATATGTTCAATCCGGTATTGGTATCGTGGGTATTCCTGAATCTTTCATGGACCTCAATTATGACCACGAAGTCAACACCTCATATTGTAGCATTAACTGACCTGATCCTGGAAAACGGTGCAGGATTATTGATTGGTGTTTCTCCAATTGCATTGATTGGTGGTGTGGTACTCATATTAATGAGATATGTTGAATGGAGAGTTCCACTCAGTTATTTTGTAACAACATTGCTGTTGGTCTTTTTGTTGAAGGATGATATTTCCTATGTTATCACAGGTGCTTTCCTGTTCGGGTTGCTGTTCATTGCAACTGATTCCGTAACAATACCAATTACTAAAAAAGGACGTATTATTTATGGAATAGTCTGTGGTGTCCTGACAGTTCTGTATGGATATTATGCAAGTTATGTGACAGGGACGTTCTACGCACTCATGCTTGCAAACTGTATTGCACCGTATATTGAGATAAAAACATTGCCTAAGCCTTTTGGAGGTGATGCAGAATGAGTAAGAGCGAAAGTGTCATAATTATTATTGTAAAAATGGTGCTGATCTCAGTTATTGCGGCTGCCCTATTAGGTATTACTTATGGTCCGACACAGTCACAGTTGAAAATAAACTATGATCTGGCGCAGAAGAAAGCCTTATTGGATATCGTTCCGGAAGCAGTGGATTTTGAAAGTGTGTATGGAGATCAGGTGATCAACGAAGAAGGTGATCTGGAAATACTGTATTACCGTGCACTGGATGCATCAGGTAACACGGTTGGATATGCATTTTTCAGGGATCAGGTCGGATCCCAGGGAATGATACAGGTCGCAGGAGGGGTGGATGCAAAATTCACCAGAATAACCGGAATAACGATTATGAAGCATTCCGAAACACCCGGGCTTGGTGCACTGATTGTGAGTCCCGATTTCACGAACCAATTTAAGGACGTGAAGATGGAAAATCTAATGCTTACCGGCGATGGTGGAAAGATTGATGTTATAACCGGTGCTACAATCTCGTCACAGGCTGTGATAGATGCATTGCGTGGGCAGGTTGATGATTTAAAGAAGCAGGTGTGATCTTATGAGTAAAGTAGTAGATGAATATATACGAGGGATTACGACAGACAATCCTATATTCGGACTTGTACTTGGTCTGTGTCCATTACTGGCAGTTACAACGTCAGTTGAAAATGGCATAGGAATGGCAGCAGGTGCTGCGTTTGTACTGATCTGTTCGAATGTGATAATTTCAGCACTTAGAAAACAGATACCGGCAGCGGTAAGACTTCCAATATTTATTATAATAATAGCCACGTTTGTGACAATTGTTGATATGTCAATGGAAGCATTTACGCCTGCTATGTACACGCAATTGGGCGTGTTCATTCCGTTGATAGTGGTCAATTGCATCATTATCGGACGTGCTGAAGCTTATGCGAACAAGAACAATGTCTTCTATTCATTTATTGATGCAATTGGCAGTGCAACAGGGTTTTTACTTGTGCTAGTGCTTATGGGTGCTATCAGGGAGATTCTCGGAACCGGTGCGATCGCGCCATTCGGGTATACATTGATAACTGTTCCGATCAATCCTGCAACCTTTATGATAATGCCACCTGGTGCATTTTTGACAATAGCAATATTGATGGCTATCGTGAATTATCGTAAAGCAAAGAAACTTGCAAGAGGTGGTTAAAGTGGTTGAAGAATCTCTGATTGCAGTATTGATCAATGGTGTGTTTGTTAAAAACTTCCTTTTGATACAATTCCTTGGCCTGTGTTCATTCGTGGGTGTTACAAAGGATCTAAAGAGTGCGACCGGAATGTCAGGAGCCGTCATATTTGTTATGACCATGGCAGCTGTTGCATCATTTGGGATATATACATTTATTCTGGCTCCTTTGGAACTTGAATTCTTGACACTCATATGTTTCATAGTGGTAATTGCAGCTCTTGTGCAGCTTGTGGAGTTTGTACTCAGGAAACACGTGACTCCACTGTACCGGTCACTGGGAATATTCCTACCCTTAATAACAACGAACTGTGCGGTACTGGGTGTGGTAATGCTAAATGTTATGAACGATTATCCGTTTATATACAGTGTTGTATTCGCTATAGCAGCCGGTCTTGGTTATATGATTGCCATGCTAATGATGGCATCGATCCGGGAACGGGCGGAATATGTCAATGTCCCAGGTGCTATGCAGGGACTTCCACATGCGTTTTTAGTCGCAACGATGTTGTCAATGGCTTTTGTTAACTACTTCAAGGTGATTCCCGTATGAGCGCAGATACTTTAATCATACAATCAATGGCAGTTCTTGGAGGTCTCGGACTTACTGTGGGAGTCATGTTGATGGCAGCATCCAAAATATTCAAGGTGGAAACCAATCCCCTGATCGAAGAGGTTGTGGAAGTTCTGCCTGGTGCAAACTGCGGTGCTTGTGGTTTTGCAGGATGTGCTGATTTTGCAGAGAAAGTGGTCAATGAAAATGCACCTATCGACGGATGTCCGGTAGGTGGTTTTAATGCAGTAAAAGCAATTGGAGGCGTTCTTGGCCAAGAGGTCTCTGAATCTGAAAAGGCGTATCCGTATGTGCGCTGCAACGGCGGTCTGAACTGTATTGATAGGTTCGATTACGAAGGAATAGAAGACTGTAATGCAGTGATGATGCTCTCCGATGGTGAGAAAGGATGCAGTTTCGGTTGTATGGGTAGGGGCACATGTGTGCGGGCATGTCCGTTCAATGCTCTCATTATTAATGATGATCGGCTCCCTGAACTTAATCCAAACCTCTGTAAAAGCTGTGGCCTGTGTGTGGATGCATGTCCAAATGATATACTTGTGCTTGCAACAGCTTCTGAAAAGGTGCATGTACAATGTCGCTCCCATGACAAAGGTAAAGCCGTTAAGGCAGCATGCACAATTGGGTGTATTGGCTGCAAGATTTGTGAAAAAGCCTGTCCTGAGGAAGCTATAAAGGTAACCAAGTTCCTTGCGGTGATTGATCAGGAGAAATGTACAGCATGTGGTATATGCGTCGAAAAGTGTCCGCAGAATACTATTGAATTAAGATGAGATTGTATTTATAGTACAATCTCTTTCTCATTTTTTTTATTCTACATATCTATACATTATACCTTGTGCGTGTCACTTCTCCTGTTACTTGCAATTTTTTGAATGTAACTATTATTAATACATTTTTTATCGACAGGAGACACTTTTTAATATATTCCGGATAAACGGATCATGGCAAAAACAATTCACCGCAGAGGACTTATTTTTCTCTGCGTGCCTCTGGATCTCTGAGGTTTTCCAAACCATTCCGGAAGATAATAAAAAGTCTCCGACAGGACCTATAACTAATGTAATAACCGTCGCATCCAGCGCAATCCTTACCACTGACCCACAAAATATAATAACCGAAAACTCCATAATTGTACATGCTTGATCGCTCAATCCCAGATTTACCAGGGTACAGGATTTCGCAATGTAAAAACAAATGTTTTATCGTGCATGGTATGCAGCTTATTAACTATCGAGAAATGCGCCGCCTGCGATGTTTTGTCAATTAAGCACCAAAAACAACTTAACAAATACAAAATATCATTGCAATAACAATATGAGGATGAACTGAAAATGGTTATTATTAAGCCTTTTAAATGCATGATCTTAAACCCTGAACTGATAAACAGGAATGATCTGTTGTGTCCGGTTTACGATACAATCGACGAAAATGAATATGCCAGGTATGGCAGTGAAAAGAACAATGTTATCCATGTCACATCAAGGAGAAATGATATTAAGACCAGTGAGTTCATTGACAGTGCAAAAAAATCCCTTGATCGTTTTTTAAAAGAACAAATATTGATAGAAAGGAAACATCCGGCGTTTTACATTTATGGTATCCGATACAATCTTCCTGGGAATATATTGGAAGGGATACCTGATACAGGCAGGAGAGATGTATATTTTGCCTTTGGACTGGTTGCCATAACAAAAATTGATAAAACGGGTAATGGTGACATTGTGGGGCATGAAAGAATATTTAAAAAGCACACAGTTGAACGCTATGGACTAATGAAGGCTCTTGGTATGAACTTCTCACCTATAGTAGCAGAATATAATATGCCAGGGCATGATATCAATAATATGCTGGAGGATTATCTTGGGTTTAAGAGACCTGATCTTGTATTGAATGATATCAGGCCACCCCTGGCAGACCTGACACTCAATGGTATCAGGCATCTGTTGTGGGAAATTCCAGACCCTGATATCATCTTAGATATCCAGAAGCTCATGGCAGAAAAGAGGGTAATGATACTAGATGGCCATCACCGCTACAATGCTACTCGTGAGCTAAGTATTACGGATGATGTGGAATATACCATGATGATGTTCATGGAAGGAGGTGATCGTGCTCTATTATTACTTCCATGGCATCGATGTGTACGGCAGGTAGATGTAGCAAGGTTACGATCACAGGTAGAGGAGCATTTTGATACTATATGGAAAGGTGAACAAAATGCAGAATTCTATACAATATTACAGACTAAAGAAGATGACTACGATGTAAGGATAGGCCTGTATGATGGTAATAAATTTTGTGTACTCAAAGCTCATAAAAATGAGGTAGCAGGGCTTTCTGCCAGACTTGGAGAAAAGGTCGGACTTGATAACATCTCTCTTAATGAATGGATAATCGAACCCTGCGCAGGCGATAATAGTGTCAATAAGGTTATTTTTGTGGGTAGTACCGCCGAAGCTATCCGGAAAGTAGATGCACATGGGTTCAATGTGGCTTTCCTGATGAGACCGCTTACCATCAAAGATGTTGAATACAAGGCTCATGTAGAAATGAAAAATTTTCCACAGAAATCTACCATGTTCCTGCCTAAAGTGGCTGAAGGAATAATGATGCGGCGGTTTTAGTATAATGGGAAATATTCGATTCGGATTCACCATGCACTGGTGTGTTTAATACAGCGTATAAATAAGTAAATAAATAGTATTTGTATATCTGTGTAAATGAGTTCGCCCTATTTGGAATAATATTAACACAATAACCGGTGTGAACGCCGTTAGGCGGCACATCCCACTGCCACCAAACCCATAGTCCATAGTCCATATTCCACAATTCAAACATGGATTTCTCATATCTGCTAAAACGACACCACTTAAAACCCATGTTCTTCAGTATCACACCAAAATTCACAGTTTTCATCCATAAATAACCTCTTTTAACGTCCACTCCTATCGATTTTCACCAAGATAGTACTTCCTTAACTTTTTCAGATGTAGAACAGAATTCCAAGCCGTGAACTTTATATAATAGTTGTAATCTGTAGGACAGATTATACATCTACGGGCACACCCAAAAAAAAGAATGAGATCTACAACTACTACTCAATTGCAGAATCTTTTACCATTGGGCCAAATGGCCACCACAGTAATTAGCCCTCACTCCACTTATGGAATGGGATTGGCCATGAAACAAACAGAATACGAAGACCTTGTTTACAAAGGACCTTGGGTCCGAAGCGCACAACAGAGACTATTCCAAACACTTGAGAACGATTATGGGTTCCCAAAGGCAACATGCAGATCACTGGTAAACCTAATGTGGGATTTCCTAAATGAAATATATGGTGAGAAACTTCATGAAGGTCAGATAACATTCCATGCAGCCTCTGCAAGTGAATCTCCTGG
>JBQVMC010000082.1:0-9315 GCA_052361145.1 Methanosarcinaceae archaeon | reverse complement strand
AATTGTCATACTATCACCAGATAAACCGTGCGCCCAAGATACTCTTTTGGACAATCAACTTTGGCGCTATTTCCAAATTTTGTCACTTTGCGAACAAAAAACCCTTCGATACCTTCTATTTCCAGATGATTTTGTGGTTGTATCTTAACTTTCCCCATAGGATATCCTATGTATATCCTATGTATATATAGATTACGGTATTTTACATCAGGTCCAACTGTTTAAAAATCAAAAAATCGAATATGACGACTTACAGAAGAAAAATGAGTAGTTCTTCGGAGATACTGAAACATCCGATAGATTTATATTCAAACCATGTTACATAAATCAAATGCGAGAGAGGAAGGATGGCTGCCGGGTCTATAGACCTGAGGAAAGTCTCCCCACCACCTGAACACACGAACGCCTGTAAAGGGCGTCGGGCGAGAGCTCGGGCAGTTGTTTACAACTCATGTACACCCATGTTATGGTTACATGCTGGCACAGAAACGATACCACCCCATGTTAATGCAATGATGCATACAATGCTGAGGTCGCATGGTATGTGGATGGAACGGCGAAACTTCGTGGGTGCAAGTCAGAGTAAGGCGATAACGGGAGTTTAGACCGCGCCTGAATATTTGGTACGCTTAGCTGAATGCCGTCAATGCAATTGCTTCATAATAAGCCTTCTTCATCAATTGATGCGGATTTTTGCACGAACAGAAGGGAGCTTACTCCCCTCACTCGCTAAAATCTTCCATAACTGCTAACAAGTTACTGTAGTCGATCTCAGTAGCGTAACAACCATCATTCAAAAGCGGAACGCCATATGTTTCAATGTTCTTACGCTTTAATGAGCGCATGACCTTGTTAAGCTCATAGTTGCATGCTAAAAGAAATGCACCATCGGCTGATTCTTTTTTAATGATATGGCGAATGTACGACGAACCGGCAACGATATAGAGAGTATAGTTGAACAGCTTTGCATCGTCTTTCATCTTTGAGAAGACACACTTACCACATGAGACACATTCAATACCAAACTTTGTGGATGCAGCCGGACAATCAAGTGCACGCATACAGTGTGGAGCAAGCATCAAACGATGTTTTGTCTTTTTAAAACCAGATCTATGCGCCATGTTCTTGAGGGAAACCATCCATCTTTCCAACTTTTCGGTTTCAGAATACTTGTAGAAAATAGATTTGATCGGTAAATAGAAAAAATCAAGGATATTTGCAAAAAAACCGGCAAGCCTTACATTCCTGTTAAGGCTGACACGGCTTACGATCAAGGCTAAAATGACCAAAAAGGTGGATACAACAACAACAACAACCAATGCAATCCCGATCAAATCATACATCGCATATCTCCATTTTTTTAATCACTTCATCCACATCTACCTTTGTGTCATAACACCCATCTCTTATTAGGCAGATACCCTGAACAGGCATAAATTTTGAAACAGACTGCATCGATTCAGTTAGTTCCACATAACATGCCACCCCGAGACACGCGCCAGGATTATAGGATTTGAGTATTTTGCGGACAAAACTATCACCTGGTACTACAAACACTTTAAAATCATATTTGTCCGCGGCTTCGGCGATACGTGCAATGTCGCACATGCCGCATCGATTGCACTCATACCCCACTATGGGATCACATCGAGCCCTACATTTCGGATTTCTCATACACTGTGGCAGGATAACGGCGCGCCTCTCTTTTGTATGCTTAAACCTATCAAGCATCACCGCATTTCTTATCTCGATCAATATCTCATCTACAATTTCTTCTTTTATGAAAAACACCCGGCATATCCACTTTGCAGGTGCGTAAAAAAGATAGAGCATAAATAGGATAAAATTTGGAAATATTATCTTGTGTTTCCTGAAACTGTAAGCACCAAGCACTAACGCTATTGCTGTTAATATAAAAACAGCTGCTGCTAAACATACAAACAATTTGCCAAGGAACTCATAGGAAATTAACATAAAGTAAGAATAGTAATTATGTATTTAAGATTGTCCGTAAAATCGGCTATCAAATAGACCAGTAAAAGCAAGTACAATTGAAAATATAAAAGAATGTTTGGCGCATAGAACTGCGCCAAACATAGAAATCTTATTCTTCTTCCATCTGGGATTTGATCTTAGTAGACAAGCCCATAAGTTCAGCTACAAGCACGATCATGTCTTCTACTTGCATTTCGTTATCCGTATTGTCCCTCAGGTCGAAGTCCGTACCTGTCACGCTGTACACACTATCCCTTCCGTCACCAAGGTTGCGGCGGCAGAACGGACATGTTGATGCTAAGATATCTGCATTAATATTTTGTGCATCATTTACTCGTGTTGATGAAATTCCTACTGCAAGATCTGGTATACCAGCCTTTACGCCTCCACCTGCTCCGCAGCAGCGCTGTTCTTCACGGATACGATCCATCTCTACGAATTTTGCACCTGGTAGGTTTTCCAGCACTATTCTGGGTGTCTCATATACACCAACATGCCGTCCAAGATGACATGGGTCGTGATAGGTTATTATCTGGTTATCCAGTGAGTTTTCCCATTTGATCTTCCCCTGTTTAATGTAGTCTGCAAGAAGATCAGCAATATGCACTACCTTGAATTTTGGTTTTCTGCCTATTAGGCGTGGCCAATCGATTGTTGCAACCCTGAAACAACCGGCACATGCGAACATAATTGTTGATGCACCTGTTGCTTCAAGTGCTTCTACGTTATGGATAGCTGCCAGTCGGGGAACATCGTCTATATGAGGTTGTCCGGTTCTGATAAGAGCAGAGCAACAGCACCATTCCTCTTCACCTAACAGCATGAATGGCACGTTGAGTTCGTTCATGACCCTGGCTGTGCACACTCCCAGCACCTGCTGGTTAAATCCTGCAGTACAGCCTGCGAAATAAACAACATCTGCCTTTTCAGCGATCTCGATGTCGTCAGGTATCCACAACAACCTGTCCTTCTGGTCTTTCATGTATGGATTATGATATTCCTTAATGAGTTTTGGGAACATGTTCTGCTTGCCGTAAGGTCCGTTGCCGCGTTTTACAAGGTTTGCACGTATGGATTCCCACAGTTCAACAGTATTAATTCCTGCTTCACATACAGTACCGCACACACCACATGTTGTACAATGGTAAAGATCGTCACTGAACTCCTGTATTTCCGTATCCGTAACTGGTCTCGGACCAAAAAGTTTTGCCCTGAGCCCGTATGAGCGATCCATATAACTTTTCCATCTTTTGATCTTATCACGCGGTGCAAGTCCCGGAGGTTTATCCATTGCATCGTATGTGGGACACCAGTCTACACATTCGCCACAGCGAGTACATGCATCAATTTCCATGATCTGCACTGCTGTCAGGTTATTAGTATTAATGGAAGGTGTTCTCCTTGCCATTTTATTCTCCTCCCTTATTCGCAAGAAGTGCGAGCGGCGCTGCGATCATATGCATATACTTACTGTAAGGGATATATGCAATACAGAACAGGAGTGAGATGATCACATGGAAAAATGCTGCCGGTGGTGCTGTGCTAGACTCAATTCCGAGTCCCCAGAATCCACCATTTCGAATACCGTCTGAGACAAATCCGGTGATCGTGATTATGGTAAGTCCTAAAAGAAACACCGAATCGTATGCGATCGTGTTTTCTCTTATGTCTGATATAAATAATCTTCTCAAAATTGCGATGGTAATCCCAACGAGAAGAATGTAGCTGAATACATCATTTGGCAGTGCCATTGTATCCCTGAGCACCTCGGGATGCAGTGCATGAGGAAGTGAAATACCAACCATTTCGATAATTTCAACAGCGAACATCATAAGCGAGAATACGAACAGTGCCATCCACCCGACAAAGATAGTGATGTGCATAAACCACCTAAGCGGGCTTCGCCGCAAGATTCTCCTCTGTAGTAATATATCAAGCACGAAAGTCGTTAAAAACGGTTGTCCGTGTCCTTCTTTTCTGATGGCAGCTATAAGTGTCTTTATAAAGACAACAATACTACCATTTGATGGTTCAAGCCCGTATCCTGTAGAGCCAAGACTCCATTTTTTGATGTTTAGATACATTCCGTATAAAAATATTGCAATAGCAATAAACGCTATTACCGTCATTACAGTAAATGATATAGGTATAGTTTGTGAAATTCCAGAATAATAATCCATACTATAGTTCCTCCTAAAATCCAGCAAACCGATAATCATATGATTATTTATCCACAAGCCAAAATATCGACTGCTGTGTTCGGTTCGAATAATCTAAGTATCGATTGTATTTAAATATTATCATTAATTGTTTACATTAGAAAACGATTGCGGTTAATACAAACATCAAATGCAAGGATAAAACAACAATGATTACTAAAAATAAAATAAATAATATTTACAGGTTGTCCCAGAAACAATTTTCATTGTACAAGTTTAACATGTATTGTCCTAATTCGGTAATTATTGGCAAACATAATGTGTATTTTACGCATATAGGATAAAATACATGTTATTTGTACACACACTTTGACTTTTGGGACAGCCTGTTTAACATGGTTAAATACCATCTTGGTATGAATTATACCAAAAAACGTCTATTCGATTTTACAAT
Source organism: Methanosarcinaceae archaeon (assembly GCA_052361145.1). Lineage (GTDB taxonomy): Archaea > Halobacteriota > Methanosarcinia > Methanosarcinales > Methanosarcinaceae > Methanovorans. The sequence continues at coordinate 4,707 of JBQVMC010000082.1, read as the reverse complement.
CCGACTTCTTTTTTGAACTTGTCAAGACCTATCTCATCGATCATTTTTCCAAGACGCTGTTTTTTTGTATGTGACTTGTAAAAACTTATGATTTTACTTACATTGTCCAGTACTTCGTCATCAGAAAGTTCTTCAGCAACAATATCTGCAAGTCTTGGTTTGAGTCCGGCGGTGCCTCCTACCATCAGTTTATAACCTTTCGGGGTACCCATGATACCAATATCCTTGATAGCAGGTTCCGAACACGAGTTCATACAACCGGATACTCCCATCTTAAGTTTTGACGGCAGTTCCATGCCGTGGTATATCTCGTCAAGTTTTAACCCAAGCCCAACAGCATCCTGCTGACCACGTTTACAGAAAGTCGTACCCGGGCATATCTTTATACTCCTTACACACAAACCTATTGCTGCTGCAGGTTTCATATCAAGGTCCGCCCATACATCATCCAGATCATCTTCCTTAAGCCCGACAATAGCCATTCGCTGTGCCGATGTTAATTTGATCGCTGCAGCACCATATTTTTCAGAAACGTCTGCAATCTTACGAAGCATGTCCGGTGATACGATACCACCGGGAATCTGGGGTGCAATACCGTATGTTTCCTTGTCGCGCTGGAGTATTGCTCCTTTTTCAGGTAAATCTTTTGTCAAATATATTCACTCCTGGTTTTATGTAATTTTATATAAATATGTAATAACGATATTAATTGCTATCCAATCACTGCATCCGGTCAAGTATTCCCTTTAGGCCTGCCTTGTGGCGTGCCTCATCAAGAGATGCCCTGTCAAAGAATAAAGCCGCTTCTTTGTTGCCTTCTTCTCTTGCAAGATTTGCAGCCTCTGCCTTCTCAACTTCAGCCATAGTCTCACCCTCAAGCATCATCTCAAGGTTTGATCTTGTATCACTTTTTATAGCCCCGATTAGCCCGGCAACTTCTGCAGCATGCCATGCTTCATCCATTGCGATCTGGCGAAGATATATTGCTACATCTGCAAGTCCTTCCCTTTCTGCAAGTTTTGACATTGCAAGATACCAACCAACCTCGGTTGTTTCCCCTTTAAATGTATTCTTAAGAATATTTTCCAAACTCATGTGATGTACCTCTTAAATCATTGCAAATACCTGAATATCTGCATATTTAATGTGTTAGTATATTATATATGAATTTTGTGTGTTGTCACTTTTTAGTATATAATTTATGGAAATAAATAAAATACTTTTTGATATATTCCGGATAAATATATCGCGGCAAAAAAAACATCGTAAATGGACGTAAAGAATACGGGGAGTCCTGGTTTTTCACTGCGTTCCCTGTAGTTTTCCGAACCATTACGGAAGATAATATAAGTCTCATAAGTCAAACGTTGCGACAGCATATACAACCGCAACAAAGACGGGGTGTAACGATTAAGATAAAATGTCTACAATACATCCCTCACAGGTCCAAGTATTAAATTCATGTACTTCGCTGCACCGTTCTTGAGATCCATCGGATGAAGATTGCCCGATGTAAATGAGTTCTCAAGTTCCTGTTGACTGTAGAATGTCATATCCCCGCCATACTTATCAGGTCTTTCAAAAATTATCTCATCATATCTCGGAAAAATATGATACCTGAAAAGATCGATTACAGGATTATCCTTAACCTCACCGGCAGTGCAGAATGCCTTATTAAGTTTCTTTTTTATTGATTTTTCCGTATCATCAACTGAAATATAATTCTCACTTGAAGAAGACATTTTCGTGCCATCCAATCCAAGCAAGATCGGTGTGTGTATGCAGATAGGCGCTTTATATCCAAGTTTTGGCAACTCTTCCCGTGCAAGCATGTGTATCTTCCTCTGATCAATTCCGCCCACAGACACATCCACGCCAAGCATAGCGATATCCACAGCCTGCATAATAGGATATACCATCTGGGAAACTTTTGGATCATCCATCTTGCGCCCAACCTCATCCATGCTTCGTTTTGCCCTGTTGAGCGATGTTGCGCGTGTGAGCTTTAAAACATTCAACATATAATCCGATACAAGCTGGAAATCAGAACCATAAACAAAATTTGTTTTCTCCCTGTCAAGACCAAGTGCAATAAAGCACCGCTTATTATAATCCGCAGTCTTGCGAACCTCATCCAGAGTGCCTTTTTGGTTTAAGTATGCATGTAAATCAGCAAGTAGAACAGTGATCTCAAATCCGGCTTTTTGCAGGTCTATTAATTTATTTACAGTCAAGACATGCCCCATGTGTATCTTACCGCTTGGCTCATATCCCACATAAGCAGTCGGATGTTCCTTAGATATAATCAGGTCATCAAGTCCCTCTTCTGTAACAATTTCCTGCACATTTCTTTTAATAAAATTAAGTCTGTCCATTGGTTCACCGCTTGAATAACTGTGTTGTTATTTTAATTTGTTTTGGTTGCTTTAATATGATCTTTCAAAAATGCGTTGCCTTCATTTGAATTAAAGATCGGGATGTCCCAATTTTGAACCACCCTTGTACGCATGGATTTTGTATTCACATTTTTCACCGGGTTGAATCCTGCAATTCCATACTCTTCCTTGTAAATAACTATGCCTCGCCGTTGCCACACAGGAGTTTTTGCAAGATTGATTCCCCTGCAAAATAGCAATTCATGTACGCTGCTGGTTTTTTTTCCTTTCATTTGAGCCGCAGCTTCGATTTTACCCAAGCCTTCCAGACGCAGTGTATAATACCCGTATGAACTAATATAGTTCCTCCATGCCTCTTGCTGTCGCCATATCAGGTATTCAATGATCTGGTCATTGTTTATGGGTATTATTCTTGAATCGAATGAAATCGGTTCATCCGGATCAAGTAGCATTGTAAGGGCACTGCTGATATAACCTGGAATGATAGAATCCAGTTTCTCAACACGCTCGTTAAATGAAGTATCAAAAAACAGGAAATTAATTTCGTCCGAAAACGTATAAGCAAACACCGGACTCATGCCGCTTTTCTTGAAAAAAAGTTCGACCGCATCAGCCATTGCAGATGCAAACCGCTTATCATACGGTTTTTCAAAATTCAGTCGCGACAGTGTATTCCTAAAATTCCTGCCGTCAACGCGTATGATCACAGGCGGCGTGCAGCGCAGATCGGCATAGATCTCTCGCCTTTTCATAACTTTATTGCTAATTAATCATTTAGGCGGGCTGAATTTTTTGACAACATCCCTGATAATAACAATGTCGCCTGTTGTCACAACCCATCTATACGGTATGATGACGCCCTTTGTAGGAACCTCAAATACCTCACGATTGATGTCTGAAACCGCAAGACCACTAACTTTTCGACCGGTTGCATCAAGTACAAGATCGCTGACTTTTCCTATATATGTTCCAACGTCGGTATAAACGTTTAATCCAAAAAGTGATGTAATCTCTGTGCGCATTGTATCCCTTGTGATCATTGATTATGAAGTATAAAATTGTAAATCCATACAAAATGTATGCTCAAGCAATATATAAGTTATGAAATGTTTTGCATAATATATAACATTTTACAGTTACAGTTTTGCAATCCCTTCTCGTACAGCAGTAGCAGAATTTGCTAATGCCTGTGACTGTTCATCCGTAAGTTCAAGTTCGATTATTTTTTCAATGCCATTATTGCCCAGTTTAACAGGTACTCCGAGATATACATCACTCTCATTGTATTCTCCCTGTAAATAAGCTGCACAAGGAAGAATCCTTTTTGAATCTCTCACCACAGCTTCAACCATTTTGGCAACAGATGCGGATGGTGCATAGAATGCACTTCCCGTCTTAAGATATTCAACTATCTCAGCCCCGCCGTTGATAGTCCGCTGAACCAGTCGTCCAACAGTTTCTTTTGGCATAAGCTGCGACATTGGAATGCCGTAAATTGTTGTGTACTCAGGTACCGGAACCATCATATCACCATGTCCTCCAAGTACCATTGCATTAACATCCCTTACGGAACATCCGAGTTCCATTGCGATGAATGTTGCAAATCGGCTAGAATCAAGTACACCACTCATTCCAAACACGCGATTGTGCTTAAATCCTGTTGCTTTGAGTGCAACGTATGTCATTATGTCAAGCGGATTTGTTACCGTAATAACCGTCGCTTTAGGTGCATATTCTGCGATATTCCCGCAAACCTCTGTTGTGATTTTACCGTTTATCGCAAGCAGGTCATCGCGGCTCATACCAGGCTTTCGTGCAATTCCGGCAGTCATAACAACAACATCCGAGTCTGCAATATCTGCATAGTCAGTCGTACCGAGTATGTCAACATCATATCCCATAACAGGGGCTGCCTGCATAAGATCAAGAGCCTTGCCCTGTGGCAGGCCGTCAACAACATCGGTCATAACAAGATCGCCAAGTTGTAGTTCGGCAAGACGCTGGATTGTGGTGGCACCCACATTACCTGCGCCGATAACTGTAATTTTCGTCATTTTCAGAACACCTTTAAATTTTGATTTGTGGATAGTAAGGGTGGATATATTTATAACTACTGCATGATTGGCTGGGGCTCTTTATTTATTATTTGCGCTGAACAAATTGTAGGTTTTTTACTCCATAATTTTGCCAGATGATAATGAAGCAATCATCAACAGTGAATTTACAATAGCTTACCCCTACATCTCCACCGAATACTACGAAGGCGACTCCACTCCTCCCACAACAACCACCCCAGACTCCCCCAAACCAA
>JBQVMC010000081.1:0-9388 GCA_052361145.1 Methanosarcinaceae archaeon | reverse complement strand
TGAAATTAAAAGCCTGCTTAGGCACCTGATTTTGACAATCCGAATATGCATTTTACCCTGATTTTTGAAATGGATACGCGTATTTCTTCTATAGTTTTAATTTGTTCCCTTGTTAGATATTTTGATTCGTAAAATGCACTACTCAATTCCGCCTTTTTTAGAGCAGATTCTAGTTCAATATCATAAGCAAATACTGTTCGGTGTTTTTCAAGTTCTTCTCCTGATGGGGGAGTGATACCTAAATATTTTTTTACTTTTCTCTTTTTCCCCCTAACCCGCACATCTTTCACAAGGAAATATTGTGGCTTGCGATTTTTGGAATATGTTACTTCTACCCTGTATGATCTTCGTCCCATCATCTCACTGATGAGGGGGGACTATAATTGATCTCTCGACATGATTGTCCCCCTGCCCACACCATCTGTAACTGCAACAATACCAATACCAATGGGTTCATTGTCCAGTGCTATTAGAATGGCAGTCTTTCCTGAATGTTCAACTGTTTCCATGCCTCCGATAAATTCCGTAACATCTGAAGCACTGTTATCACAAATTATTTTTAATAGCCGACCATTAAGCATTGTTATGAAAATCGGTGTATTCGGACTAAAAGGCTCGTATTCGGAAAAAGCGGTAAAACTGTGGATAACGGAACTTGGAACCAAAAACAAAATCTTACTGGAATATTACGATGATATTCCCGACATAATTTCTGCAATTGTTGATAAAACCGTTGATATTGGAGTCGTTCCGATTGAAAACTCCATCGAAGGTTCTGTAGGGGTCACACTTGATGTGCTACTTGGAAATGATCTTAATATCATCGGTGAAATTGTAGTGCCAATAGAGCACTGCCTGTTATCAAAAGGTGAAGTCCAAGACATAAGATTGATCCTTTCGCACCCGCAGGCGCTTGCACAGTGCCGGCAATTTATAAAAACACATTTTAAAAACGTTGAGATCAGAACAACCGGAAGCACATCCCACGCCGCAAAACTTGCAAATGAATTCAAGGAAATGGCTGCGATCGCATCACGCGAATCCGCACAGGTGTATGGACTTGAAATACTCATGCCAAATATACAGGACAGAAAAGAAAACCACACACGGTTTATTGCTCTAGAAGCATATGCCGGGAAAATTTCGGATACTAATATAATGTTATCATCCACTGAAGAGGGTTTCAAGACATCTATCATAGTATATCTCAAAAAAGACCGGCCTGGTGCCCTGTATGAACTCATTGGCGAATTTGCAAAAAGAGACATAAACCTGACCCGTATCGAATCGCGCCCATCAAAGCGTGAACTTGGGGACTACCTATTCTACATTGATTTTATAGGACACACCGGCGATGCAATTATTAAAGATGCTATCGATAATATAACTTCAAATGTTGGAATGTTGAAAATACTAGGATCGTATCCTGCATGCAAGTTTGAGTATAAGTACAATAACAACAATAACGATATTGATGATGATATCAACGACGATATCAATAACAATAACAACCAGTAGAATGAAACAAAACGGTGCTTGACAATGGATATCGAAACATTTGTAAAAAAACAAAATATTACGCTCAAATGGTATCGGCGAATTTATATCTTATTTGATTTCATCTCTATTTTCTTTATACTATACATTCTTTTTTTCGTGTTTAGCCTTGATGCTGTGTTTTCCATGATTAGCATCTTTGAACTATATACAGGTTCAACCTACCAATTAATTGGCCATTCCATTACCTTTGAAACGCTTGGATTGGCAGTTGCAGCAGTTGTTCTTTCACTCATAATTACCATCATTATGCACATACGCTACAAAATACCAAGTGCCGTCTATCTTATTGAAGATAAATATCCAATCCTTTATGAACGTCTCAGGACTGCATATGATAATCGTAAAAACAGCAACGCAATTGTTGACAATCTTCTAAACAATGTCCTTTCCGATATAAAAACGGTCAGATCATCCTCGTTTTTAAATAAAAAGAGGCTTGCTATTTGTATCATCATATTTGTGGTTACATCTTCGTTCTTCACGTATGTAACGAGTTCGGATCCCAGAATCATTTCACCTGATGACCTGACGCAGATGATCGAAGAACTTCCATTTATGCAAGAAGAGGAAGAACAAATACAAGGCTTGTTACCTGAAGGTGAAGAAGATAATGAAAATGACGATGGAGGAAGTGAAAATCTCTTTGGCGCGCCTGCGATAATCATAATAGAAGGAGAAGAAATAGACCTTGCACTTCCATCAGGTACAGGAATCGGTTTTTCCGAAAAGGAAGACGGCGAGATACGAACTGAGGGCTTTGAACGTTCATCCGCATATGATATCAAAGCGATATCATCCCAGGCTTACTACGAAAGTCTACCTGAGGGTTATAGCAATATGATAAAAGCATATTTTAAGGAAATGGCACAGTAATAGTTGTTGGTACTGGCAAATACAATTATTATAATAAAAATGAATGGGTATGATAAATACAATTTACTTGAAAGATGAACTTGAAAAAATAGTAATGTTAATGGTTGTATTAATGGTTATATTAATGTCAATGATAACGTAATAGTAATCAGGAGAAGATCAGATGAATTCAGACGGAATATCGCAAACATATCGCAATTCCAATAATATATTTAATGCGCTTTTTGGAGAGATAGGCAAGGTCATAGTCGGGCAGCATGAAGCAGTTGAGCAAATGATCATTGCAATACTCTCTGATGGCCATGCACTTGTTGAAAGTAATCCCGGACTCGGGAAAACCCTTACAATATCAACGATCGCAAAGACAATGGACCTCAAATTCAGCAGGATACAGTGTACACCCGACCTCATGCCTGCTGATATCACAGGCACATATATAATCGAGGAAAGAAGTGGAATAAAAGAGTTCAAGTTCGAAGCCGGACCGGTCTTTGCGAACATTGTGCTTGCGGATGAGATCAATCGTGCATCCCCAAAGACCCAATCCGCACTGCTTGAAGCCATGCAGGAGAAACAGGTCACAGCAGGCAATGAGACGTTTTTGCTGGACAGGCCGTTCTTTATACTTGCAACACAAAACCCAATTGAGATGGAAGGTACATTCCCATTACCAGAAGCACAACTTGACAGGTTCCTGTTCAAAATACTGGTGGATTACCCGACACTGGAAGATGAATACGAAATCGTGAATCGGTATACGAAATCTACAGTAATGCAGGTCAATAGGGTAATAGACAAAAACACATTGCTGGGACTCCAGAAACTTGTTCGTGACGTGCCGATAGCTGAAGACCTGAAAATGCGCGCGATCAATATAGTAATGACCACGCGTGCATGGGGTAATCAAATTGAATATGGCGCATCCCCGCGAGCATCGATCGGATTAATAATTGCCGCAAAAGCACGTGCGTTTATTCACGGCAGGGATTATGTAAGCAATGAAGACATAGATACTATGGCATATCCGATACTCAGGCACAGGATAATCCTTACATTTGAATCAGAAAGGCAGGGTGTATCAAAGGACCAGGTCATTAAAGATATTCTTTTACAGGTGAAGTAAAAGTTACCACAAATTAAGATTCGGAAGACATCATATCCGGTCTTAAAAATATAAATCAAAAAAAATGCTTAGTATATCTGCGTGCACCTGTGCTTATTAGCGAATAATTTTGAATTTAACCGCAGACATTATTGGTAATTGGAATATACAAACTTATCAACTTCAATGAACGGCAAAAAACACCAGATTGACATTGATTTTTTCAGGCAGCTTGACCGCTTTACTTTCATGGTCAAAAAACGTGTATCCACTGCCTATGCAGGCAGTCGGCGCTCTATTCATAGCGGACATGGTATTGATAATATCGGATATCGGGAGTACAACCCCGGTGATGACCTGAAATCAATTGACTGGAACGTATACGCCCGATCAGAAAAGTTGTATGTTCGCCAGTTCGAGGAGGATAAGTCCTTAACGACCCATATCCTGCTTGATGCCAGTAAGAGCATGGACTATTCCGGCAACACGGTATCAAAGTTTGAATATGCTGCCATGCTTGCCGCAGGTTTTGCGTATCTTGTCACAAAGGATAATGATATGTTTGCAATATCAACATTTGCTGAAAATGTGGATATCACAAAACCCCGCCGTGGCAGGCAGCATCTTGTGCGCACTCTTGAGCATCTGGAAGATACTGAACTTGGAGGTCGGACTGCGATCAACGAATCGATTCTAAATTACGGGCGTATGATACGCTCACGTTCCTTAATTGTTATCATCTCGGATTTTATGGATGATCTTGAATCCATCAACGCCGCAGTGCGAAGACTTGCAGACCATGATCTTATACTTGTACAGGTACTTGACCACAATGAACGTGATCTCACAATACACGGGCATTCCAGGCTTCTTGACCTGGAGACGGATGATGAGTTAAAAACGTATATTAGCAAGGACTTCAAAACAGAATACCAAAAACATCTTGAAGATCACATCAGCAGCATACGGAAGATCTGCGCACGCGTGGGTGCCGAGTTCTATACTTTTACGACAGATGCACCTGTGTTTGATGCATTCTTTCACACACTCAGCAGGAGGAGGTTGTGATGCCTTTTTCAACTCCTATAGCACTGGCAGCTCTTGCAAGCACCATACCTTTGATCATTTTATATCTCCTGCACCCAAAGCCTCTTAAGATATATATTCCATCCCTGATGTTCCTGATGAAGATAAAGGAAGAAAAAAAACGATTCTACTCGTCCATTACCAGGTTCATAAAAGATCCCCTGTTCCTTACTCAATTGCTTGTCCTGATATTCCTCTCAGTTGCCGCGGCAGGTCCGTTTTTCCTAACTGAAGAACCCCTTAGCGGTGAACATACGGTACTTGTCATTGACTCATCAGCAAGCATGCAGACAGGTGATCGGTTCAAGAGTGCTGTTTCAATCGCACAGAATTATGTAAGCAAGAAGAACAGCATTATCCTTGCAGAAAATGTGCCTGTTGTCATACTTGAGAATACCGGTGCATCCGGTGCAAGAGATGTGCTTGAAAAACTTCAGCCAAAGGCTACGGTTGCTGATCTTTCAATGGCAATATCAAGCGGAATGCGTCTTCTATCTGATGAAGGAGGCAGGATCATTGTCATTTCGGATTTCACGAACTGGGACGGGGACGATCCGGTAACTGCCAAAAGCCTTGCGGAATCCTATGGCCTGAAAATGACATTTGTCAAGGTGGGAAAGATCTCAGGGAATGTGGGAATTATTAACGGATGGCTTGAAACGAGTGATTCAGGATATATTTACAATTGTATAATCAAGAATTACAAAGATACACCTGAAAAAGCAAAGATTGACATCAGCATAAGTAATGGTGACAATGATGCGGTTTCCAGAACAATGTCACTTGATATTGCGGCTCGTTCCACAAAACAGTTCATGTTGACGAATCTTGGTAATGGGATTACAACAGTGAAACTTACGAATACGGATGACCTGATGGTGGATAACACAGCCTATGTTTTGATCCCGGGTGTGTCGCAGCAGCGCATATTGGTGGTTTCTGACACAGGAAAACTGCCTTCTAAAACCTCGCTATCACTTATACCAAATACTGTGACCACTACTTTGGAGAGTGTTCCTACTGACATTGCCAAATATGATGTCGTTGTCATAGCGAACAAGGACACTGCCCTGTCCAAACAGGATATCAAAATGCTTGATAGATATATCAAAAAGGACGGTGGAAAGGTTGTATTTATTGCAAGCAATGCGCTTGCACCGGATGTAGCTGACTTTGACCTGTTCAAATTACTACCGGTAAAACCACTGGAAATTACAGAGGTTGCTGATGGTTTGTCTTTAAAAGTTGTACAGGAAACACGACTTACTGAGGATATGAAATTCGACGAGATTGCGGTCTATAAGTACTTAAACGCAACACCAAGAAGTGATTCTACATCACTTGTAGCAACAGGGAATAATATTCCCGTACTTACCTACCAGCCAATCGGTGACGGTACGGTGGTATATCTGGGACTCAATGATATACTTGGTGAAGGGGCATGGGGTAATTTCCATAACCTACCCGAATATCCGGTATTCTGGGCAAAATTGATAGGCTGGCTTGGGGGGGCCGGAGATATTTCGGATTATAATTTAAAGACAGGTGCAATAACGGCACTTTCAAAGAGTATGGACTATTCATCACCAGGTGGTATAATGTCAGGTAACCGCGTGCTGTATGATGAAGTTGGTATCTATGAGGTTGCAGGGAAAAGAATTGCTGTCAACCTTTATGATGATCGGGAATCGGATACGACTGTGGATGCATCGGATGTGATTGAGCGCTCCCTTTTAAAGACCGGACCAGGTGTTGTAAGGGCTACGACCTATACTACCAAAAAAGATCTTGATATTTTCTTGATAGCAGGTGCATTCTTACTGATGCTGCTTGAGATACTGATCATACGAAAACGGGGTGAACTGTGATGGAAATGTTATTACTTGAAAGTCCACAGATGCTGTGGCTGATCGTTCCATTACTGGCTGTCGGTCTTTTACTGATTAAGAAAGGTGCAAAGACAGGACTTGTTGAATCACGCATTATCATTGCAGTGCTGCTTATTATCGCATTGGCATCACCTTATACACTTATCAGCAAAACGACAATTGATGATACTCCGGATATTGTTATTATATCTGATGAAACAACCAGTATGCAACTGTTTGAAGATGGGACAGCGTCCCGGATATATGAAGCACTCACTGCAAAGACACCGACAGCACTTGTTAAGGTCAGCGGGGAAAAGACTTCGATTGGTGATGCGATCGTCCAGTATTCAAGGGGCGATAACCAGATCGTGCTTGTAAGTGACGGGAACAATAATTACGGCAAAACTCTTGAGGATGCGTTCAAGTTCGCAAAGGAGGCGGGAACGACTGTGTATTCTGTTGAACCTGAACTTAAGGTTAATGACCTTAGTGTGGAGATCACTGGCGATAAGACGGTTGTTATCGGGAATAAGAATGAATTTAGTGTGATTGTTTCACAGGCAGGGGAGGAGGAAATAAAATACTCTCTTGAGGTGTTGGTTGATGGAAATCCTGTTGGAGTAGGCAAGTCTACAAAAACCCAGGTCACACGCAAAAAAACAATATCTCTGGCAGATATCAACCCTTTCACTTCACTTGGTGCACATACTATTAAAGTAACACTGACACCTCATGGTGAGGATAGCGATCATATCAACAATGTATTCTACAAATCCATATATGTGGTTCCAAAACCAAAGATCCGGTTGATAGCCGATGATACTACATCATCGTTTTCAAAAATTTTGTTTGACCTGTATGATGTTTCAACAACTGGTGGATTGTCTGAAATTGATGATAAAAAGGTTGTTGTGTTTGATAACAAGCACATAAACACCCTGTCTGAAAACGATGTTAAAGCACTTAAGCAATATGTGACAGACGGAAATGGCCTTGTTGTTGTTGGCGGCGAGCGAGCGTATGATTATGGTGATTACCTTGGCTCTTCTTTTGAAGAACTGCTGCCTGTGATGTCAAAACCGACTGAGTGGCGAGGGGGTAGGAATGTGGTGTTGGTGTTGGATGTTTCTCCAAGTACTTCCGCACACGGTACGCATGGGGAAATATTAAGTAATGCAATATACATACTTCAAAATGAGAACTTAAGGGATGCCTATGCCGGTGTGATTGCATTTGGTAGCACTGGTGTAGATGTTTCAGATGGTTTTATTTCACTTAGTTCGCAATCCAATGTTTATAATCTTGAACAAAAATTATCAAAATTGGTGTCGGGTGATAGTGGTACTACATCATTGGATCAGGGACTTATCATTGCACAGGAATGGCTGGAAAATGAAGTGGGGGAACTTGATGTTGTTATAATATCAGATGGCGGGATCGAGGAGTCATATGATGATGGTCTGGAGATTGCATCACAACTTCATAATGCAGGAGTGAAACTGTATTATGTGCATATTAGGTCAGGTGCACCATCGCAGTATAATGACCGGCATGTCAGCTATGCACAAAAAATGATGAATGAGGTTGAAGGTATATACTTCCCGATTGAAATCGGAGAGCGTGTAAATATAATCTTCGAAGATATCGAAAAGCCACCGGAAGGTGAAACAATTACTCTTTACGTCTTCCCGCTCATTGAATACAATCCAAAACATTTCATTACCCGTAACATCGAGATCGCCGGAAATATCACTGGTTATAATGATGTTACACCAAAAGCAGGTGCGGACAGGATAATAATAACATCAACCGGAAAACCGGTACTTACTACGTGGCGATACGGACTCGGGCGTGTGGCATCCCTGACAACTGATAATGGGTATGGTGGTGGCAATCTCTGGAGTTCGCAGATGTATGCCGGAAACAATTCAAAACTCACATCCGCGACTCTCAACTGGGCTATAGGGAATCCGCGCATTGAAGAAGGCGCTGTACTTGAGGGAATGGATACATGGTTAGGCACGCCTGTGACACTCAGTCTTACGATGTATGATGAGGGCGTATTACCTACACTTTCTCTTGATGGTGCCGGATCACTTGAACTTTCGGTGACCGGGAAGGACACTTATGAAACCACAATTGATCCTGACCGGATCGGGATGCATGATATTTCGGGTTATCCGATTGCTGTGAACTATGCACTTGAATTATGCGATGTGGGATTAAACGAGAAACTTCCATCGCTTATTAGATCAAGTGGCGGTAAAACATATACTGAGCGGGATGCCCGTGCACTGCTTCTTGGTGATGCGAAAATGAATTCGGAAAGGATTGTACGGGAGCCTGTGAGCTGGAAGATGTATTTTATTATTGCAGCACTTTTGTTGTTCTTGTTGGAAATCGTGATTCGCAGGATCAAAGAAATACAGGCGGCAAAAAGGGCTGAAAGGATGGGTGTAGGGAATTAATGGAGTTGTAAATAAGGCTGACCCATACTCAATTTATCTTCCAATCTCAAAATTACTGCAAATCCCCGAAATACCAAATAAGGAACTGCGGAAACAATCACAGTTAGCCCGCTCCATTCCACAGTCCAAAACCCACCATTACCCCATAACCCTCCAACCCCACCATAACCCCCCAACCTCAACAGCCAGCTTGATTATCCCTCCTCAAGTGCCTCATATAGAAGCCGGTGTGCCTTTTCTCGCAGTGTTTGGTGGGAGTGTGGGCTTGCTGCCGATTGGTTTCAGTGGGGGAGCGTAGGGCGGTTGGGTAATTGAAGATGCATTTTGCCTAACAGCGGTCACGCTTATATTGTATCCATTTCAAAAATCAGGGTAAAATGCATATTCGGATTATCAAAATCAGGTGCCTAAGCAGGCTTTTAATTTCA
>JBQVMC010000080.1:0-9711 GCA_052361145.1 Methanosarcinaceae archaeon | reverse complement strand
CAGGCGAGATGCAAAATTACTGTGATGATAGTGATAACAATTATAACTATAACTATAATTATAATTATAACTATAATTATAATTACAACAACAACAACAACAACAACAACAACTTATCAAATAGCATGCAGATGATTTGGAAAAAATGACACCGACAATAACCAGAACAACAGGACTTGAATCACTATATCTTGCAGCCATTGATAGTAATATCTCGCTTGTAACAGCCGTTGCCGGTTATCCAATTACTGGAGTTATGGACAGGTTTTTGGAAAATAGTAAAAACCCGGATGCGGATGTTGGCACAGATGTGGTCATCGATGCAAAATGGATGATAAATGAAAAAGTTGCGCTGGAGGTTGCACTGGGTGCATCGGTATCGGGTAGGCGCGCGCTTGTGCTCACAAAACACGTTGGCATGAATGTATTATCAGATCCCCTGGTGACGTCTGTAACACACACGATCGGCGCGGGATTGGTAATATTCGCAGGCGATGACCCTGGTGTTGTCGCTTCCCAGAATGAACAGGATTCCAGATGGTATGGGGAGATTGCCGAGGTTGCTGTTTATGATCCATCAACACCCCAGAATGCATACAGCGCAGTTATAAGGGCATTTGAACTTTCAGAGCAGGTCAGTGCACCTGTAATTGTCAGGATCACACACAGGCTGGAAATCAGTGAAGGCTCGCTTGAGAGAATAAAGAGAGTGCAGCATGATACCCGCAAAGTTGTATTCGATAGGTCAATATGGGCAATTACAATGCGCGGAAAGCATGAAAAGTTGCACCTTGAGTCATATCCTAAACTTGTAGAAGAAGCGGAACATACGCCTTTGAACAGGCTTACAATGTGGTCGGGTGGTTATGGTGGGAATGAGAATACTGGTATAATAACATCAGGCTATCCTTCCGTTCTGGTCGCAGAACTAATGGATAAACACACCGGCATTTCACATCTTGAACTTACTATGGTAAATCCGATTCCATTTGAGACAATACGCGAATTTGTGAAATTGCACAAGCATATTCTTATTGTCGAGGAAACAGAAAGTTTTATTGAATCTCACCTATGTGTGCTTGACAACGTATCCGGCAAAAAAACAGGTCATATTCCCTATGGGCAGGTCAATGCCGAGCACATTGAATATGCACTTGACCACATAAATGAAGATACAATTGATAGACACACCAACATCCAGACAATTGCCAGCAGGGGTTCACGGTCGATATGTGATGATTGCCCATACGTGTCCCTATATCATATCCTGCATGACCTTGATGTGATGGTTGCAGGTGACCTTGGTTGTTCAGTGCGCAGTGCTCCTGCGCCATTAGAAGCGGTGGATACGGGTTTTGCACTTGGTTCAGCCATATCGGTTGCATGTGGATTTGAGGAGAAAGGAATTGCGGTAATCGGGGATTTTGGCCTGGCACATTCAGGGATCGTTGGGCTTATCAATGCCGTGCACTGTGGATTTAATGTATTGGTTATCGTGCTTCAAAATAAGATTGCTGCAATGACAGGCGGGCAGGATGTTCCGGACCTGACCGATATTGTACGTACAGAGGTTACGGATGTAACGAGTTTTGATATTGATATGGGTGCGAGCAATGAAAAAAATGGATATGGGAAAAGTTTGCAGGATATTATACAAATGAAGCTGGAAACGCGTGGGATCTCTGTTATTTTTGTTAATGGGAAGTGCAGGAAACATTGATGGAACGGTAATCTTCTTAAATTGGTGATGAAGTTGTCAGTTGGATCAAAGAATCTATCCAAACATAACAAGTACAATATATGATCGAATAAATGCCGCGAAAATACTTATTTCATTTGCTTCAGTTATATGGAAATATTCCACCTGCGGCGGATTGACTCTGCATTAAAACTGCCTGGACAAGTACTCTACAGCATATTTTTCCCCTTTATCTCTGTGTAGAACCTTCTCTTCTCGATGAAGAGACTTCCAACAGCAATGAATGTTACCAGCAGGTATATCCAGAAACCGATCCATGGAAGCGAAGTTAAAATTAACAGGACGAACAGGCCCAGTACCATATCCATCCATGGTTTGGATTCCACACCCAATCGCGAAAATATGACATTTCCCAGCCAGAAACCGAAAAACAACATAGCACCATACAGAACAGCGAATGTCATAAACAACAGCATTATTCCCAGCGGGATGCCTATCACTGTTATAAATAACAGGACCGAGCCGACAAAACCTGCTATTATTAACAGGAACCCCATTCCCAGATTCATTAAGACTCCATCAGGAATGGTCCGGGCTACGGCTTTAGTTCGGTTAGGTAATATGATTAAGACCAATAGTCCGATCACCAATAAGGACAGGTAATGAATAAACCACAATGTAATGGAAAATATCCCGATTATTTGTTCATCATCTTCACATAGACCTTTTTCAATGAAATCTATATCCTTGATCACTGTATCCGGTGGGATTGTTGCTTGTTTTGGGCTTGTGTACGTAAAGACACCGTTGATTTTTGTGCCCGGGAGAACAGTCAGTTTGTCCACCTCCAAATTCACATTCCCATCCACTTCACCGGCCAACGTTATATCACCAGTTTCACCAATGATCTTACCACCTACATCACTCATGAGTTCCATCTGGCCGGAACTAAATATTACATCACCATCTATGTTTGCATCGTCAGATACAACTACGTTTCCACCAAACACCAGCAGGTCACCGCCCACATTCCCATTCACGATCAATGTACCGGCACAGACCCTTATGTCATCGTCCACATTACCGTTTATGATCACGGAACCAGCGCAGGTCATGACATCACCGGTAACGTTTCCCGAGATTACTACCAGTCCGCCACAGGCAATAACATCTCCCAGCACCGCGCCCTGAATAATTACATCATCACCAAAAATGTAGAGATCATCATCGATTACAGTATCCATACCAACAAATTCCTCTGGTTGCAGGACCGTAAAGGCACTGGCAGGATTGCTCAGGACAAGGAACATTGCAACGATTGTTATATATAACAAAATACGGTTTGTCATTAGTATATCTCCATCAGATTGGTTAAATATGTTCTTATATTACTATTTAATACATAAATCCGTCGATTGATAGAAACCACAATTTACAGATTTTCGACAGATCGCTTGAAATCGATATCAATGGCGGATTTGAATGATGATAAAGTGTAACTGGGATATTTCCGGCAGTTTCATTGAGGGGAATAATTCACATTGTATAAATGATTTGATTATATGGACTTATTATACAGATTAAATAAAAAACTAATCGGAAGTAGGTCTGCCCGGAAGTACTGGTGGTGCACAAAGATATTTAACGTAAAACATCTAATTAATAATTGGAGGGTTAAATATGATTGAAATAATTCGAAAACTTGGTCTTCTTGGAATAGGAGCTTGGGCACTAACTGAAGAAAAGGTCAATGAAATTTCAAAAGAACTTGTCGAGAAAGGCGAGATCAATAAGGAAGAAGGTAAGAAATTTGTAAGGGAACTTATTGACGAACAGAAAAAACAAAAAAATGAAATTGAAAACAAGATATCTGAAAAAGTGAAGGAGACATTCGGCAAGGCTGAAATGGAAACAAAGAATGAGATCAGTCGTCTTGAAAGAAAAATCGACAAACTTGAAGAAGCAATAAAGAAATTGACTGAATAAGGTTCAATTATAATTATAATTATAGTTATAACTATAATTTTAATTATAATTTCAATTTGAAACTATATTTTTTTACATTGAACCATTTTAATGCAATTTTGGTTTGCATGCGTTGATACAGGGTTTATTGGCTCATCTTTTCATTAGGAAGTGCAGGTGAAAAACATGCCTTTTAGAATGCTGCGCAGATATAAAATGGCAAAGCGGTACGGAAAGATAATTGATATTCTTATCAAATATGAGTTCGGGTATCTCGTAGACCAGATGAATCTTAGACCATTTAAATCGATAAAATCAAAATTCAAAGGTTACTGTGAACTAAAAGGTGCACCGCTTACCGGACCTGAGCGTGCACGCAAGGTTCTTGAAGAACTGGGACCCACATATATAAAATTCGGACAAATTCTTAGTGTGCGGCAGGATCTCATTCCGATAAAATATGCAAATGAGTTTGCAAAACTTCAGGATGCCGTACCACATTTTGATTTTAAGGACGTCAGTCTTTTGATACGTCAGGAATTGGGTGCGCCCATTGATGATATTTTTTCTGAATTCGAACATGAACCAATAGCAGCAGCATCAATAGGGCAGGTGCATCGTGCAAAACTCCATGACGGTACGGACGTTGTGGTCAAGGTACAAAGGCCTGGCATCAAGAAGGTAATTGAGGCTGATCTTGATATTATGTACAGTATAGCCGGATTCGCAGAGGAACACATACATGATGCGAAACTTTACAGGCCGATCGATGTTATTGATGAGTTTTCAAGGTCTATTCACGCTGAGATGGATTACACACAAGAAGCGCGAAATATAGACCGGTTCTTAACAAATTTCAAGGATGACCCACACATCTATATTCCGGAGGTTTACTGGGACTTTAGTAGCGAGCGTGTCCTGACACTGGAGTACATTGAAGGAATTAGGAGTAATGACTTTGGTAGGATCGAAGAACTCGGATTTGACAAAAACGAGATTGCTACTTACGGTGCAAAAGCATTCATGAAACAGATATTTGAATATGGTTTTTTCCATGCGGACATGCATCCGGGTAATATAATCATAATGGATGACGGAAAAATCGCACTAATTGATTTTGGTATGGTGGGTCACCTTTCAGATGATGTGCGGAATGCACTAATTGATGGTCTCATTGCAACAAGCAATGGTGATATTGACGTACTTGTTGAAATTCTTCGGGACCTTGATGCTATCAGTGAAGACGTGAACATACCTGCATTAAAAACTGATCTTGAATATATGCTGGATAGGTACTACGGTAGGTCATTAAAACAATTGGATGCACCAACCATGATGGTTGAGACTATCAGTGTTCTTAGAAAACACCAGGCGAAAGTGCCGGCATCTATTGCTTTGCTTTCAAAAGGGATAATGACTATCAGTGGATTCGGTGCTATCATGGTTCCTGATTTTAATGCTACAATACTTGCAGAACCGTATGCAAGGAAATTGATGACAAAACGTATGCGTCCTAAATCGATTGTTAGCGGGGCATTTAAGGACATATGGAACTTTGCTCGCATGTTGCACAAAGTTCCGAATCAGGTTACACATATATTGGATTCTGCTGAAAAAGGGTATATACATCTAAAATTCGAACACGGTGGGCTTGATAGAATCGTTTCGGAATTGGATGCTGCAAGCAATAGGCTTTCATTCAGCCTTATTATTTCATCGTTAATAGTGGGTTCATCATTAATTATCCAGACCGGCATGGAACCGCTTGTATGGGGTGTTCCGTTACTTGGCGTTCTTGGTTTTTCGACAGCCGGTTTTTTTGGAATGTGGCTTGTGATATATATCCTGAAAACAGGACGTATATGACCTAACCGAATTTATGACATCACGGATTTCTTAATAACCATGCAGGCTACTATATATCCTGACATGGAATTTACAAATTAATACGTCGTGCCGGCACCAAAACCGCAGCAGAGTTGTAAGGTATACTAATTATATTCAATTTACAACTCACAAACTTCGCTTTTCCTCAACCAATCTATATCTGACTGGTATAATTCCCGCAAATCCCGCAATCCTAACTTAAGCATTGCCACACGGCTTACACCAAGTCCCCATGCAAGAACAGGATATTTGATCCCAAGAGGTTGTGTGACCTCTTTTCGGAATACTCCGGCACCTCCAAGTTCCACCCATCCCATACCCTTAACATAAACTTCAGGCTCAACGCTTGGTTCGGTATATGGGAAATACCCGGGACGGAAACGTACATCCTTAAATCCCATCCTGTGATAAAACTCTGCAAGGCACCCAAGCAGGTTTGCAAAAGACATATTCTCATCCATAACAACACCCTCAAGCTGTTCGAATTCAGGGGTATGTGTGGGATCAATTGTTTCACGGCGGTATGCCCTGTCAATACAAAACGCTTTGACAGGAGCCTCAGGATTATCGGCAAGATGTTTGATAGTGACCGCGGTTGTGTGGGTCCGCAACACATTCCTACTTGCGATCTCCTCACTCCATTTACCTCCCCATCCGGTCGAGCCAGTGCTACCGCCATGTTCATGCATTGAGTGCACATTGTCCACATATTCAATAGGTAGTTTAGATGTTGATGACAGGTGGAATGTGTCTTGCATTTCACGCGCTGGATGATCCTGTGGCTGGAAAAGCGCATCAAAGTTCCAGAATGAACTCTGCACGATATCGCCTTTTATCTCAGTGAACCCCATCTCAAGGAATATCTGGCGCATCTGGTCGATCAATCGCTGGTATGGGTGTATTTTTGCACCGAATACCTGTTTTGGCTGTGTGTAAATGTTATAAGGGCGGAATTTTTTAGATTTCCATTCCCCGCTTTTTAACAGTTCGGATGTAATCTGTGTTATCTCTTCTTCGATGACTATTCCCTTAGCAATAAGTGCCTTTCCTGCATCTGTGATTAAGATCATCCTGTGTTTCTCTTCGTGTTTTGACACAAGTTTTCGCTTGATAAGATCTGTTAAGATCTTGATGTCAACATCCAGTTCATCGATTGACTGTGCATGATCCCCAAATATCCCAAGCACAACTTCATCATCGCTGGTATCTGATCTACCAGTAGGAACGATCATGCCTTTTTCAATGGTTGCCCAGCCTTTGCGGCGAAGCCATCCAGTTGCAATACCAACCATTTTTGGTGACAAATGCTGCTTGAGATCGTCAATAGGAGTAGGTTCTGACATTGCATCGATTACCTGGCGTTCGGGTAATCCGTCCTTTGCATATTCCATACCTTCTGCTGTTAGCATATATGTTCCAGAGAGTTTCTCATCAATGCCTACAAGTCCCATCTCGGCCAGCAAATATGCAGACTGCATGGCAGTTTCAATTTTTAAGAGTGATGCCTTTGCAAGTTCCTGCGGAGTTGCGGATGATGAAAGTTCACCCAGTGCAAGCAATACGTTTTTGTCATTGGTTGTGAGATTGTACTTAGTGTCCATAATAATTACACCTATCAATGTTATGAAAATTGTTGTGTATACAATTGTATTATTATAATAAATTGTTTATAATATAGTAATCCGTATTTACAATCCGTATTCATCCAACCTGTCTCTGGCAAGTTCACGCAATTCCTGATGTCCGGTCAGTAAATCGAACATGAGTTCGGATGCAAGTGATTTACAACTGCCGCACATGCGCTTGCCACTGACACATTCTGAATGTATCTCCACCAGTTCCTTATCATCATCTATTAGGTGGAACAACAGCAGTTCATACACAGAACACTTATCCGGTTCACCGCCATGTTTTTTCTGCTCATCAAGTGTTACACGACCGCCGGTCATTGCACGTTTTACCTTATTTGCGGCTTCTTTTGGATCATCTGTGAGGGCTATATGGCTTTGTGGAATACTGCTTGACATCTTGCCGCCCTGAAGCCCTGACATGAACCTGTGGTATGTGGCCGCAGTCGGCATGAAACCATATCCTCCGAAATCAAGTTCCACCTGGCGAGCAATGTCGATGATCGCAGGAAAATCATCAGTACCGAATATATCAACATGACCATCAAAAGTATTAGTAGTAATAGTAGTAAGATTGGCAAGTGCAGAAGTATCATCTAATACACGCTCTGCGACCTCTGCCAATGCGCCTTCCGGTGCCGCCTTGCCACGAACACTAATGTAATGATTGCCTTTGCTATCCTCACGCCTCTCTATCTTGAACATGTTCATCTTGTGACCAAGTCCGCGCGTCAGTCGTATATGTGGGTCCTGGTCTGCACCCACCGGAATGACGGTAGGTTTTGGTCCGCCGAATTCCGGTAATTGGGGCTGCAAAATATCAGCGCTCTGTGTAAGCGCGCTAATCATGTGTGATATATTAGTCTCTCCGCTGAAACCGTATATTGCGCTGAGTTCTGAAAAATTGACCTTGATACCAAGTTCGAATGCCAGGTCTTTTACGCGGTTTGATTCAGACTGGAAATAGATGAGCCCATCCGGTTTAAACCCGAGAGCTATCAGGCTCAGGATATATTCATTAATACCCAGCTCACGGCATTTCTCCCATGACATGCCTCGAACAGAATGTGATTCCCGATCAGCAATGCCTACAAACGCATCGCCTCCCATCTGCTGGTGCCAGATTATCTCATCCATCACCATCTTGCCTCCAAGATGGACCTTTCCTGATGGCATGAAACCGCTCATAACTGAAAATGGGGTACCCTTCTTCATTGCGCCTGTAATGAGGTCATAACTCCTATGACCGAATATCACGTTTCTTCTCATGTATTTATGAGGTTTGGATATTTCCGGATAGACGGTATCAAATGGCAATATTCCGAATTCATGGAATAGTTTAGAATAATTGTCGATATTCACTGCTCCCCATGGGTCAAGTTTCATATTCATATGGTTCCTCAATTACTATTGTTATGCTAAAAGATGAAACACAATTAAAATCAATTAAAATCAATTAAAATCAACAATGAAAACACGTAAATGTATGTAAATGTTCGTATGTGTCCGGTACTTACGAATAGATAAGAAGTATCCTATCTTTAATCCATTGACCAATTTTAAGTGTTTTAATCTCAGCAACTCGTTCCGGATTATATTTTGACAGATTTCGGACCATTTGCAATAGCGCTGACTACACATGAGATTTTAACACCTGCTGTAGATTTTCGTGATCGAGCAGCAGGCCATTTGTCAGAAAGAAATTCTTGCAATCTGATGATTGGACTGTCTTGAATTATGATGTCTTTGAAAATATCCAATTTTTAATCTAATGCACGAGATGGTTCCTGTGCATGATATTCAACCGTAACTCCTAATCTTTTAACCCATACAAACTCTCTTGATTATTTCACTTTTTACAATAGTATTAGATAAAGTACTCTTGCCTGCTGATTTTGTCCGACCATATGATTCCATAACCACTTCTAACACTTACTAATTTTTCAGTATAACCCCATTTACACACACAATCATTATACACAATTGCTTATATGTAACCAATGTGTTGTAACCCATATGAACATCCCATGTCAACCACACCAAAAAAAGTCTTAGATGCCTTTGAAGAACTCAAGAAAAAGTACGACATTTATCTTGAGCTGAAAAAGATTAATGGCCATTTCTACATTTATCATGCAACCAGTGAATGGGATGCAGAAAAGAAAAAAGTCCGTAAGATCACCGAATATCGTGGTAAGATCACCATTGACGGACAATTCATAGAAAAGGGACAACGAAAACGCCAAAAGCAATCATACAGAGAGATTTTTGAATATGGGAACGCCGCTCTTGCTCACTCTTTAATTGAAGATGTTGAGAAAATCCTCCATGAAATCACCCCATATGCCCAGTATATAATTGCTATGGCAATCTTAAAAGCAATCGATCCAAAACCGTTGAGACTTCTACCATCCCAGTGGTCAAAGATGTATCTTTCACGTGAAATGGAAGTAAATCTTTCCCCAAATTCCACTTCCGCTCTTCTTCGGCATATTGGCACTAATATATCCGATTGGTATGACCTTTTTTCCA
>JBQVMC010000079.1:0-9713 GCA_052361145.1 Methanosarcinaceae archaeon | reverse complement strand
ATTTCTCAATGTAAGACAAATTCACACCTTTTACAACACATATAATTTGTTACTACATATAGTTTGCGATATTCACCCGCATAACACTGTTAACGGTACAAATTCACAAAACACGAAAATTGCAAATATGTACTATTTTCAATTTTCACCCGATTTTTATCCTTGATAGCTCTGCGATATACCCTCCACCTTTTTCAACACCCGGTTGCATCCGCCATTTGGGTGTTATGAATAATAATTAAGTGTTACTTATGCAGTCATTATTCTGTATTCTAAATCAATAAATTGCCTTAAAAACAACTCTATAATTAAAGTATATACGAAAAATAAGCGATATTTAACATATAAATCTCAAAACAGGGATTGCTACCCAATTAATTTAGCTTCTCCTAATGATTTACACAGTATAATATAATTTCACACACCAATGAATTAACCGCCTGATAGATCCAACCAAACATTACTAATCTAATTATACATCACAAAAAAAATCATTCCTGTTATGCTCATCATCGGAATAAACTGCGATTATTCAGATACTTTTCATATTCCGGATAAACGGATCATGGCAAAAAAGATTCACCGCAGAGGGGGCTTATTTTTCTCTGCGTGCCTCTCGATCACTGCGGTTTTCCAAACCATTCCGGAAGATAATAAAAAGTCTCAAAACTGGTGGGAAAAAGGGGTTAATTTTCAATGGGGATCTCCATAATGGAAATGTCTTTAACCAATGCATCTATTTATTCAAGAAAATCCTTCCTATGGTCGGATTTACTTGGAGTACGTAATTTTACAAATTATATACTATAAAAAAATAATGCAAAATTGATTGGTAAGAGCATGGCAGAACAAGAAAAAGAAGCATTGCTTCCTGCAAAAAAAAACTTCAGTGAATGGTATAATGAACTGCTGCGTGCAGCTAAGATCATGGATGTTCGCTATCCTGTGAAGGGATTGTACGTCTGGCATCCTTTTGGTTTTTCCATCCGAAAGAACGTTTATGCCATCATCAGGGAACTACTTGATGAAGACCATCAAGAGACACTCTTTCCGCTTCTTATACCCGAACATGAGTTCATGAAGGAAGCAGAACACATCAAAGGCTTTGAAGATGAGGTCTATTGGGTCACACATGGCGGAACCACACCGCTTGATGTCAAACTTGCGCTTCGGCCTACAAGCGAAACTGCCATTTACCCGATGTACAAACTATGGGTGCGCTCACACGCAGACCTGCCGCTTAAACTTTACCAGATCGTAAACACGTTCCGGTATGAAACAAAACACACGCGTCCGCTTATTCGACTTCGGGAAATTACCTCATTTAAGGAAGCCCATACTGTCCATACAACATGGGAAGATGCCGCCGCACAGGTCGATGAAGCGATAAGGATCTACATTGAATTCTACCGCCAACTTGGGATTCCGGTGCTTCCTTCGAAGCGACCGGACTGGGATAAGTTTCCGGGCGCTGATTATACTATCGCAGTAGATGCCCTGATGCCTGACGGCAAAACGCTCCAAATCGGCACTGCACACCACCTTGGTAACAAATTTGCAAAAACATTCGAGATAACATACGAAGATCCTGATGGAGAGCAGATCTACGCCCACCAGACATGTTACGGTGTATCCGAGCGCTCCATCGCATCAATGATCTCCATACATGGAGACGATAAAGGACTGGTACTCCCACCCAGGATAGCACCCATACAGGTCGTCATCATACCTATTATTTTCAAGAACGGGACACAAATCCTTGATGCATGTGAAAATGTCAAATCAACCCTTGAATCTGCCGGCATACGTGTCAAGATCGATGCGAGTGATAACCGCCCGGGAGCCAAATATTACAAATGGGAAATGCGCGGCGTTCCGATTAGAATTGAAATCGGACCACGTGACTTGGAGAATAACGCGGCTATGGTTGTACGGCGTGACAACGGTAAAAAAGAACAGGTGCCATTTGATGGTATTGAAACCGGAATTTCGGATATGTTCGACAACATTCATGCAGACCTGTTTTCAAAAGCAGAAAAGGAGTTGCACAATCGTATTTTCGATTGCAAGACACTTGATGAGATTAAAGAGAAACTTCACCTTGGAATCGCAAGGATATACTGGTGCGGTAAAAAGGAATGCGGTCTTACACTGGAAGAAGATATTGGTGCGGGAATACTCGGTATCCCGACTGTACAGGACAAAAACATTACCGGAAAATGCCCGGTATGTGATGCAGATGCTACCACCAGGGCATATGTGGCAAGAACATATTAACCGGTAACAATTGCTCTTTTACTAACAAAACATATAAAATAAAGCGGTGATGTCTTGGGATGGATAGTACCAACACCTACGCATGTACCTGAAAAACCACTTTTCCTGTTTGTACTCTCAAACACGGAAACAGCATATATTCCGGATATCTCCGCAGCAGGTAAGACACCGGAACTGACAGATTATACCCCGGCAGGCGATGCAGAAGTTGTTGAGACTGGCAACATTATCAGTGTACCTGTCCTGCCGATCACACCGCCATATAATACACCGACACCGGCGATTATCACATGTGCTGCACTAAATCTTGCAGGCATTCCGCACATGTTTGTAAAGGCAGGGTTGAAAGTGGATCCTGAAGTGTCTTTTGTAGACCTTATGGCAAAACCAGGATTTGACATTCGAAAACCTGTTGCAGTTCATGATACGGAAGGGATATTTGAACGTGCACAAAAACTTGGTAGTGATATAAGAGATAGAACTGATCATCTTTTGATCGGAGAAAGCATACCTGGCGGCACAACTACTGCTATGGGTGTTTTAAATGCCCTTGGATATGACGGGAATGTCAGCAGCAGTTCCTGTTCCAATCCGCTTGAACTGAAAAACAGGATTGTCAAAGATGGAATGGCTATATCCGGGATTGAATACGGAAGCCTTCGTGACGATCCTTTGCATGCAATAACATGCCTTGGTGATCCCATGATGGTAGCTGTTGCAGGAATTGTGTCAGGAATAAACGGGATCGATAATGAGATAGATAATGGGATCAATAATGAGATAGAGGTTGTGCTTGCGGGCGGAACCCAGATGGCAGCTGTTTTTGCTGTGATAAAACATCTTGGAATTAATACAGACAACATTTCCATTGCGACTACAAAATATGTTGTTAATGATAAAAGTGCAAACTTTTTGGAACTGGTCGATGAACTCGGAGTGCCAGTGTACACGGCAGACCCTGGTTTTGGTGCATCCAAGCTGCCAGGGCTTCAAAGATATGAAGCAGGGGATGTAAAAGAAGGCGTGGGTGCCGGGGGTGCAATGTATCTTGCGCAAATATATGGCATATCACAGAATGAATTGCGGCTTGAGATTGAAAAGATATACATGCAACTTTGTTAGTGTTACAAAACCTGTATATTCTACAATCCCCGGAATTTCCATTCGGAATATATTGCCTATCGTTTTGCTGACAATATCCCATCTTTTAACTCAACTGCAAGTTCTTCAAGCCGTGCGTTAACGTCATATCCAGATGCAATTATATCCACAAACACAGAACCCGCAATCACACCATCAGCACCGTTTAACACGACCTCCTGTGCCTGTTTTCCTGTTGATATTCCAAATCCCACGGCTTTTGGAATATCGGTCCTGACGCAGGATAGCAATCTGGATGTGCTCCTTGACACGTCACTGCGCACGCCTGTGACTCCCACTCTGGACACAAGGTACACGAAACCAGAACCATGTTCAAGTATCATATTAATTCTCTTTTCTGTGGTTGTGGGTGCGATAATGAATATGAGATCTACCTTATTACTGGCGCAGCATTCTGCAAGTTCTCCGGATTCCTCAATCGGAAGGTCCGGAACAATTATGCCGCTTATACCGGCATCTTTGCAGTCGATAACGAACGTATCTATACCGCGTTTGAATATCAGGTTATAGTAAGTCATACATACAAGCGGGACCTCAACATCCAATGATGCAACCATTTCGAAGTACCTATCAGGGTTCATACCAGCAGAAAGTGCTCTCTCTGATGCCGCCTGAATGGTAGGTCCATCTGCGACCGGGTCAGAAAATGGCAGTCCAAGTTCAACAATATCCGCACCGCCACGTATGAGTGCCCTTACGATACTTTCTGTCGCATCAGGTGTAGGATCGCCTGCGCATATGTATGCTATCAAGGCTCCTTCGCCACGCGCCCTGAGTTGTGAAAACTTATCAGGTATGTTCATCTTAGATCTCCTTTGTCTATTTTGATTACGGTTTCAAGATCCTTGTCACCCCTGCCTGATAGGTTTATCACCACAAGATCACCCAATTCACCGGATTCTGCCGTTTTCATCACATAAGCCAGAGCATGGGAAGATTCGAGTGCCGGAATAATGCCTTCCATGCGACTGAGTTCATGAAATGCTTCCAGTGCCTCCTCATCGCTGGCATTGCAGGGCGTGAGTTTGCCGATATCAGCAAGATATGCAAGTTCGGGACCGACCCCCGAATAATCAAGTCCTGCAGAAACAGAGTGGGATTCAAGTATTTGCCCATATTTGTCCTGAAGTATGCGGGTGCGTGCACCGTGTAAAACACCTTCTTCTCCTACACATAGTGATGCAGAATGAAGTGCGGCATGTTTAGTACTAGCCATACCGTTACCTCCGGCTTCAACCGCAAATAATTTGATACCACACTCTTCTATGAAAGGATGAAATATCCCCATTGCATTGCTTCCACCGCCTGCACATGCGACAATGGAATCCGGATATCGCCCCTCCTTTTCCATTATCTGTTCCTTAACCTCATTTCCAATAACGCTCTGGAAATCCCGGACTATCATGGGATATGGGTGCGGACCTACAACAGAACCTATCAGGTAGTGCGTGTTCCCGACATTGGTCACCCAGTCGCGAAGCGCTTCATTGATTGCATCCTTGAGCGTCTTTGAACCGGATTCCACAACATTGACTTCTGTACCCATAAGTTCCATGCGGTACACATTCATACGCTGTCGCTCAATATCCTTTTCACCCATATACACAACTGTATCGAACCCCAGATTTGCACCTGTCATAGCAGTTGCTGTCCCGTGCTGTCCGGCGCCCGTTTCAGCTACAATTCGCGTCTTGCCCATGTATTTGGCAAGAAGCCCCTGTCCGATGGTGTTATTCAATTTGTGGGCGCCGCCATGTACAAGATCCTCACGTTTGAGGTATATGCGAATGCCATATTTTTTGCTCAGGTTCTTTGCAAAATAGAGTGGTGTCTCCCTACCTGCAAAATCGTGTAAGTAATAATCAAGTTCTTTTAAGAACCCGGGGTCGTTTTTGTATTGCTCATACCCCTCTTCAAGTTCTACAAGGGCTGGCATCAGTATTTCAGGTACGAATTGCCCTCCGTATTTCCCATACAAGGATTCTGTCATTATCTGCTCCTTTTATATTAAATTGATATCAAAGGTATGATTTTCATTTGTGGTTAATTTGTGGTTAATTTGTGGTTAATTTGTGCATTGGTATATTGCGTATCATGGGTATTGCGGAATTATGATCCATGCAATAATGTATACTAATATCCCACTTCCACCGGCAAATGTAAACAATATCCATAAGAGCCTGATAAGTGTAGGATCCATGTCAAAATATTCTGCTATGCCGCCGCACACTCCTGCAATCATGCAATTGTCTCTTGATCTGTATAATCGTTTGTTCATAATAGGCCATCCACCATTTCCTTTGTTTTGATGTATATATTACTGCTCTTAATAATTGCGGTTCCAATTAGAATCGCATCCGCACCTGCAGAAATGACGCGTTTTATGTCATTTATATTGTGAACGCCACTCTCACTTATGATCAGGTGTCGGGTTCCATTCTTTTTATCGAAAGCCCTGATAAGTGGTGCCAGGCGTTCAGTGATTTTAAGGTTGACTTCAAGTGTACCCAGATCCCTGTTGTTAATGCCGATTATTTGTGCAGCAGTATTTAATGCATTGTTCAGTTCATTCTCATTGTGAACTTCAACAAGCGGTTCAAACCCCTTTGACTGCGCAAGGAGCACAAACGATTCCAGTTTTTCCCCGAGTGCACCGGCAATTAAAAGTATGAGATCGCTCTTTGCTTCATCCATCTGTATCTCATCGATTATGAAATCTTTCCTAAGCACCGGGATGGATACGGAATTCCTAGCAGATATGAGGTTTTCGATCGACCCGTTGAAAAAGTCAGGTTCGGTCAGGACAGAGATCGCAACAGCCCCACCGCGTTCCATCTCTTTTGCAATAATGGTAGCATCATCTGGTTTTATGTCAAGGAATGTTGCACTTGGGGATGCAGGTTTAACCTCTGCGATTATGGGAACTTTTCCCGCTTGTTTTGCAAGTTCAACTACAGATGTGAGATCTCGTTTTTGCGAGATTATGTTTTGTGACATATTATTTGCAGTTACGGTATCGTGCGCGTTTGCCTCAAGCGCAGCAACTCTTTTTCCGGTGGCATTAAGTATATCTTCTATAATACGATGCATAAAACCTCATTGTATGATTATGTACACTAGTGTATGATACAATACATTTGATATATATGTTACGGATCTGGGTATGTGTTATACTATATCACTAATACATTTCACTTTTTTGGCTGTAAACTACTTTTTCAAATAGTGATATGACCATAATCCATTTTCCAATTCATGTTTTCACTATCAGACAAGCCGAACCTTACAGGTAATGATCCTTGTGCGAAATATTAATATCACATCATCCTGATTGAATCTATCATGATTTTACAGGAAATACTTGACACCGAAGATGAATTATACCTGATAGAGTCCAGCTATTATTCTCAAAAAACCATTGTAAATACGATATCGTATCTTAAGGAAATCCTGGATGTTGTTGGTGACTACAATTTAAAAGTCATACGGATCACCGACGGAACAAAAACCACCGGTTTATCTATATTCAATGAAAAGACTGAAGAAGTCCCGTTTAACTTTTGGTCAATATTCACATCTTCAATAGCAAACCGATCCGCAGAGGAGTTTGAATCACTTGCAGATTCCATATTAAGCATAAACGAACCTGTTCGAGTGATCGAAATTGCGGGCGATGTGATGCATGAAGCATTGATAGAATATTATTCTCTTTTGTTGGTAAACCGTGAAACATGTCTTGAATGCACAATGCCCCTTGAGTCATATGAACGGATCTATGCAAAGGACAGGTTAGATCGCCTGTCAGAACTGTTAAATAAACTTATCAAAAATGGTATCCTTATTGATGGTGATGTGCTGGAAATCTGTTGTGGCAATGGCATGTCAACGATAGCCCTGCACGAATTGGGCATTGATCCTACTACAATAGAATATGAAAAATGCACGGTATGCCAGGGACTTGCGCATGGTGTGCTGAATCCGAAGAAAACTATTGTAATGGACGCGACAATGCTTTCCAATTTTTTTGAACCGGGACGTTTTGACTGTGTAGTCGGTTTTATGCTTGGTACGATCTATGAGTTTAACAAGGACATTTGGGCCCGCATGATATTTGAGGCTGCAAAGGTCGCAAAGGATGGTGCCCTTATGCTGTTTACAGTAAATGGCAAAACAGAGATGGATATTTTGGTGTCTGCAATACATATGGCAGGCATTGAGGGTGAGGTCATGGATAATACTGACCAGTTTGGTATTTATGACCAGTGGGTGTTTATCGGGAGAATGAGAAAAAAATGATATGATGTGAGAAAACGCCCATTTTGTTTGTGTTAACGTTGGTCACATAATTTTTTTGTGTTTGTATAACTGATATTTTTTGTGTCTAATTCTGATATATATGAATCAAAACCAATACGACCGCCGTTAGGCGGCATGTTCCATAATACATAAACATGTAAAATCTAAATTGTTCGCAAATATCTTTTGGCAATGATGGGATCCGCCGCCGATGATGGATTGATCCTATATTGAAAATATCGTACCACTTCAAAAAGCAGTGTAAAATACATATTCGGATTATCTAAACCAAGTGCTAAAAACAACTTTCGATGTATCCACTTCAAAAACCAGGGTAAAATGCATATTTTGATTATCTAAACCAAGCGCTAAAAGCATCTTTTGATTTCAAAATAGGGTCAGTTGCCCTTAGATTTGAAGCGGATACATGATAATGTATTTTACATGGGAATTTTCAAAAAGATTGTAGGGCTGAATTTTTGAGAGCGAACTTTAACAATAGACTATCCAATATCCCAAAGATATGTACAATGGAGATGTCAACTGATCATTGTAAGTTACCTGAACCATATGGTTACACCCCTCCCTTTTAAAATCATAAACTGATCAGTTCGATAACCTTTCTAACCAGAACTGGATCCAATTTAGCACCTATCAATAAGAGACTATCGACAATTTCAATCCCCTGTGCGGATGTCAAAAAACCCGAACGTACCCCCGTATCACTACTCCCAGTATCCCGGTTACCGGAATGGAAAGCGCCTCTGATCCCTGCCGTGTCGGCAGGTCGTCCGGAATTACTACAACGTCATGTCCATCATGTATAAGCTGCTGCAATTTGGCGATCACATCAACTTCACCGCGTAAGACGTCCTCACCTATCAATAGAAGAGATGATTGAAGCGTTTGACACATCATCAAAGGCTTCCAGACAGTAACTTGTTGCGGTTCTTAGTGCCAGTGCTTCAGGTGTTCTTTTCCTGTTTACTTCCCGAATAATTTAATGCATTTCACTGCTAAGATTTAATCCGATCACTCCAATAATTATTAGTCCAAGTGAAATGATTTTTAATGCACTAATTGGCTCTTTAAACCACAAAATTCCAATTGTGGCTATGAGAGCTGTTCCCATACCTGCCCAGATCGCATAAGCAATACTGACATCAATCTTTTTAAGAGCCAGTGTCAATAAACCAAGACTTAATATGTACAAAATGATCATCAATATTGAAGGAACTATTTTTGTAAAACCCTGAGATAATTTCATACAAATTGTCCCGGACACTTCGAAAATTATTGCCAAGATCAAATAGAATAGACTCATCAATTTCCTCTTAGTTTATAATTAATATGAATCTCATCTAATAATACTTTTTTGGGAGTGGATTTTGATTGTGTAGTCCCGAATATTTTGACTTTATAGACTCGCCCCCACTTATTAAATTTTCTCACAATTCTGCCTCCATGCGTTTGAAGAATACGTTTAAACTATATCCATCTGGAAGTCTTGACCAGAATGCATCCCCTGATGTTTGTAGATAATGTATTGTATCCAAACTTTCATTATACCACACTGTTATACAATTTCACAAAATCTGTAAAACTATCAAAATTTGATCTCTGCTTTTCGTACAAGTCATGCCATTTTTGAGATCGTTTGAAACTCTTTGATTTCGATATTTTGAGTCTGATGGAGGAAAAATGTGAAAAGTGCTATGTTTGATGAAAGACGTGAAAAGTGCGCTTAAATAGCCGACAAGTAAGTTGTTGCACCCTACTTTATGGCATATACATTTATCCTTCTGAATGTTTCAAAACAAGTTCCATTTGATTGTTTTGTTTTCATTTTAATTTTAATTTCAATAAAAAATCTTCCCTACCAATTTTTGCTTGTTTCATTATCGAAATTAATGTTCCTTTTGCCAATTCTTGATGATTTGGAACTGTCACAAGCAATTTCTTATTTCCATTCCATGGAT
>JBQVMC010000078.1:0-9732 GCA_052361145.1 Methanosarcinaceae archaeon | reverse complement strand
CCTGCCCGGATGCCACGCGTCCGGGCAGGCAAGGGAGTACCAAGTTAAGCGTGCAAACTACGTCATTGACAGGTATTTACTTCCGCATCTTGGTAATGAACCTGAAGATCGAATCGCAAAAGCACATTTTCTTGGGAGAATGGCTGAATCATGCTTTGAACTTGCTCTTGGCAGGCGCAGTGGTGACGACAAGGACCACTATTCCAACAAGCGCTTAAAACTGACAGGCGACCTGATAGAAGACCTGTTCAGGGTTGCATTCAACCGTCTAACACGTGATGTTAAATACCAGCTTGAACGTGCAAACATGAGAAACCGTGAATTAAATGTTGTTACACTTGTGCGTGCGGATGTATTGACCGATAGATTGCAACACCCGCTTGCCACAGGTAATTGGGTTGGTGGCAGGACCGGTGTATCACAGCTTCTTGACCGTACTGACTATATCTCTACACTATCACACCTCAGGCGTGTCATATCCCCATTGTCAAGAACACAACCACATTTCGAGGCGCGTGACCTGCACCCGACACAATGGGGGCGGTTATGTCCATCCGAGACTCCGGAAGGTCCGAATTGCGGGTTGGTGAAAAATTTTGCACAGATGGTTGAACTATCAACTGGTACTGATGATTTGAACACGATAAAAAATGTCCTATATAACCTTGATGTTATTCCAATCGTATTGCATGTGCCTGTCAAGCCAGTTGTGGAATATGATGAAGATATCGAGGATTTCACAAATGAATTTGATCCGGATAATACTGATAATACTAAAGTGATCAACTATGAGGACGAGTCAATACCAATTGAAGTTGAAGATAACAGCACTGGTGATATAGTTGATGCAATACTGTGTGATAATGATGATGTCAAAGGGAGCGATGTCTTATGAGTGAATCTAAAATCTTTTTGAACGGGGAACTGATAGGAACACATACTGACCCTGTTGAATTGGTGGCTGACATCAGGAAACTGAGATGTGAAGGGGTTTTATCACGCCAGGTAAATGTAACATTATATGAAGACACACATGAAGTGATCATTAATTCCGACATAGGACGTGCACGCAGACCGCTTATTATTGTTAAAAATGGTGTGCCGCTTGTTACAAAAGAACATATTGAAAAACTTAAGAACCATGAAATTGTAGGAGATGAACTTGTAAATGAAGGATTAATAGACTTCATTGATGCTGAAGAAGAGGAAAACCTATTCATAGCTCTATATGAGAAAGATATCACTCCGGATCATACTCACATGGAATTAAATCCATCCATGATCCTTGGCATCTGCACAGGTGCGGTACCATATCCGGAACATAACGCATCTCCTCGAAATACGATGGGAGCAGCAATGGTCAAGCAATGTATAGGTGTACCTACGGCAAATACAAAACTAAGACCGGATACCCGTGCGCATTTGTTACATTATCCTCAAAAAGCTCTTACAAGGACCCAGTCAAGCGAATCCATTCACTTTGATGACAGGCCGGCAGGACAAAATTTTGTTGTTGCCGTATTATCTTATGAAGGGCACAATATTGAGGATGCACTGGTATTTAATAAGGGTTCAATTGAAAGAGGACTTGGCAGAAGCCATTTCCTAAGAACGTTTGAAGGCGAAGAACGCAGGTATCCTGGTGGCCAGGAAGATAAGTTTGAGATCCCTGATTCCGAATATCGGGGTGCACGTACTGCGGAATCATATGCGAATCTTGACAGCGACGGACTTGTGAACCCCGAAACTACTGTTGGTCCGAATGATGTGCTCATAGGAAAAACAAGTCCACCCCGTTTCCTTGAGGAGCAATCGGATTTCGGTATTACTATAGAACAGCGAAGAGAAAGTGCGATCACAATGCGCTCGAACGAAAAGGGAACAGTTGATACGGTCATTCTCACAGAATCAATAAACGGTACACGTCTTGCAAAGGTCAAGATACGTGACCAGAGAATCCCTGAGATCGGTGATAAGTTCGCATCAAGACACGGTCAAAAAGGTGTTATCGGACTTATTGTGCCATATCAGGATATGCCATTCACAGAGCAGGGAATGGTTCCCGATCTTGTGATAAACCCCCATGCAATCCCATCCCGTATGACAGTGGGACACGTTCTGGAGATGATCGGTGGTAAGGTAGGATCAATGGAAGGAAGGCGTATTAATGCAACTGCGTTCTTAGGTGAAAAGGAAGACGATCTTCGTTCTGCGCTTACAAAACATGGATTTGCCCATACCGGAAAAGAAGTGCTATTTGATGGTGTAACCGGAAAGAAGATCCAGGCAGATGTATTCATTGGTGTGATTTTATACCAGAAATTGCATCATATGGTAGCATCAAAGATACATGCAAGATCACGCGGTCCTGTACAGGTACTGACGCGCCAGCCAACTGAAGGTAGGGCACGAGAAGGTGGCCTGCGATTTGGGGAGATGGAACGGGATGTGCTTATAGGGCACGGTGCGGCAATGACATTGAAAGAAAGACTGCTTGATGAATCGGATAAAGTGGTCGAACTTGTTTGCGGAACTTGTGGTATGATCGCTACATTTGATAGGAAACAAAATATCAGGTACTGTGGAAACTGCGGCTCAGAAACAGATATTCACCCGGTGAATATGAGTTATGCGTTCAAATTATTGCTTGATGAAATAAAAACGCTTGGGGTTGCACCGAGACTTAAACTTGAAGATGCAGTGTAGGTGGTTAAAAATGGATGATAAAATACCCTCAATACCAAAACGTATAGGTTCAATCAAATTTGGTTTGGTATCACCGCGAGAGATCAGGAAAATGAGTGTCACTGCGGTTATAGCTGCAGATACGTATGATGATGATGGATATCCGATCGATATGGGACTTATGGACCTCAGGCTCGGTGTTATTGACCCCGGTCTTAAATGTAAGACCTGTTCAAGTCGTGCAGGAGAATGTCCAGGTCACTTTGGACATATCGAACTTGTTGCGCCTGTGATCCATGTTGGATTTAACAAGATGATTCGTAAGATACTGCGTGCAATATGTCCGAAATGCAGCCGCCTGTCTCTTGAACCGGCAAAAAAGGCAGAATTTATTGAAAAACTTGCAACATTAAAGGAAATGGGGCATCTTCCGGACACACTCATTAATGATATATTCAAAGAAGCTGCAAAGGCTAAAACATGTCCGTATTGTACAGATGCTGATGGAAACCCTACAAAAAAGTCGGTAATCAAGTTCGAAAAGCCGATCGCATACATAGAGAACGGGGAAAAACTCACTCCATCCGAGATACGCGACAGGTTTGAGAATGTGCCTGATAAGGATGTGCGTGTGTTCGGTATGGACCCTGAGAACGCAAGACCGGAATGGATGATACTGACCGTTCTTCCTGTTCCACCTGTTACGGTCCGTCCATCGATCACACTTGAATCGGGTCAGCGCAGTGAAGATGACCTTACGCACAAATTGGTGGATATCATACGTATCAACCAGCGATTCCAGGAGAACCGTGATGCAGGTGCACCACAGTTGATCATTGAGGATTTGTGGGAACTGTTGCAGTACCATGTTACCACATTCTTTGATAATGAAGTGTCAGGTGTGCCACCTGCAAGGCATAGGTCAGGCAGGCCACTTAAGACACTGTCCCAGAGACTTAAAGGAAAGGAAGGAAGGTTTAGGGGTAGCCTGTCCGGTAAGCGTGTTAATTTCTCAGCACGGACTGTAGTCTCACCTGACCCGAACCTGAGTATCAATGAAGTGGGAGTGCCACTTCCAATTGCAAAACAGATGACAATTCCCATTAAGGTCGTGTTACATAATATTGATCTTATGCGCATGTATGTGGCTCGTAAAAAGAATGTCCATCCTGGTGCAAATTATGTGATACGCGAAGATGAGCGTCGTATTAAAGTTACTGATATGAACTGTGAGGAACTCTCTGAAAGACTTGGTCTCGGCTGGACTGTTGAGAGGCAATTGACAGATGGTGATATTGTACTGTTTAACAGGCAGCCTTCACTTCACAAAATGAGCATCATGGCACATTATATAAAAGTGCTGCCAAACAAGACATTCAGGCTAAATCCATGTGTTTGTCCACCTTATAATGCTGATTTTGACGGTGACGAGATGAATATGCATGTACTCCAGACAGAAGAATCACGGGCAGAAGCAAAGATATTAATGCTGGTGCAGGAAAACATCCTCTCACCACGTTTTGGTGGTGCTATCATCGGCGGGATACATGACCATATTTCAGGTCTGTTCTTGCTTACAAGAAATGAGAAATTCATCTCAAAGAACGGTGCTCTGGAACTGCTTCGTAAAGCAGATATCAGGGAACTTCCGGAACCCGCAGGACACCATGACAATGGTGAACCTTACTGGAATGGTAAACAGATATTCAGTCTGATCCTTCCGAAAGGACTTGATCTTGAATTTCCTGCAAAAGTGTGTTTCCAGTGCGATGTGTGTAAAAAGAGTGATTGTGAACATGATTCATATGTCGTGATCAAGGACGGGGAATTGCTAAAAGGTACAATTGACGAAAATGCGATTGGTGCATTCAAGGGGCTGATCCTTGATAAGGTTGTCAAAGAATTTGGTACGACATTAGGTGCTAAATTCATTGATGATGTTACGCGTCTTGCAATTCGCGGTGTCATGCGAACAGGCCTCAGTTTCGGAATTGCTGATGAGGATGTGCCAAATGAAGCAAAAATCGAGATATCTATTGCTATGGCAAAAGCAGAAGATGATGTGCGTGATCTTATTCGGGCATATGATGCAAAGGAACTTGAATCACTGCCTGGTCGAACTGTTGCAGAGACTATTGAGATGCTTATTATGCAAAAACTTGGTAAAGCACGAGATCAGGCAGGCCAGATAGCAGGAAATCATCTTGGATTGGAAAATTCAGCTGTGATCATGGCGAAATCCGGAGCAAGAGGTTCAATGTTGAACCTGACCCAGATGGCAGCATGTGTAGGTCAGCAGGCGGTTAGGGGGGAGCGAATAAAAAGAGGGTATTCCAAGAGAACACTTCCCCATTTCAAGAAAAATGACCTT
The DNA here is from genome assembly GCA_052361145.1 of Methanosarcinaceae archaeon. Classification (GTDB taxonomy): domain Archaea; phylum Halobacteriota; class Methanosarcinia; order Methanosarcinales; family Methanosarcinaceae; genus Methanovorans. The sequence goes on along the minus strand of JBQVMC010000078.1, from coordinate 4,676 downwards.
GCGGCAGATGCACATGGTTTTGTTAAAGCGAGTTATAAGAGCGGACTCAACCCGACCGAATATTTCTTCCATGCAATTGGGGGACGTGAGGGTCTGGTAGACACTGCGGTTCGTACTTCACAATCAGGATACCTGCAAAGAAGACTTGTCAATGCATTGCAGGATCTTGAAGCACAGTATGACGGATCTGTGCGTGAAACGCGAGGTGTTGTTGTACAGTTCAAATACGGAGAGGATGGAATCGATTCGACTAAGAGTGATTATAGTAAACCTGAGGCTGTGCACAGGATCGTTCGTTCGGTAACTGGGAAGGAGGTAGATTAAATGGCTATAAGTGAAGCGACAATCGAGTCGATGACAAAGAATTTGGATCTTCCGAACAACATACTTGATACACTTCGAAAAGATACATTGAAGGTGGGTGTCTCAAAAAAGGATATGGTCGAGATTATAAAACGTGTCGTTGAAAGTTACAAATACGCATGTGTTGAACCCTGCGAGGCTGTGGGTGTTGTTTCTGCACAGTCGATAGGTGAACCTGGTACACAGATGACGATGCGTACTTTCCACTATGCGGGTGTGGCTGAGATCAATGTCACACTTGGCCTGCCACGATTGATCGAAATTGTGGATGCAAGGAAAAAGCCAAGCACTCCGATGATGACTGTTTCACTTTACGAAGGGTATTCAACAGACCGCGACAAAGCAAGAACTGTTGCATGGGAAATTGAAGCAACACATATAGAGCATCTGGCAGATGTTACTACTGATCTGGCAAACATGCAACTTATCATTGACCTGAATGGAAAAATACTCGACCAGAGAAATATGGATATTGATAATATTGCAGACAAATTCCGTGATGAACTTGGTGTAAATATTACCAGTCCGGATGCTGTGGAAAACCAGCTTATTATCACGCCTAGTACCCCTTCTTATCGTGAACTTTTGCAACTTGCAAAAAACATCCACAATATAACCCTTAAGGGAATAGAAGGTATCAAGAGAGTTGTCATAAGAAAAGATGGAGAGGAATATACACTTTATACTGAAGGGTCTGCATTAAAAGAAGTGCTTGAGATTGATGGTGTTGATACTACAAGGACCCATACTAATAATATTGTTGAGACCTATGATGTGTTTGGTATTGAAGCTGCCCGCAACTCCATCATAAAAGAAGCAATAGATACCTTAAATGAGCAGGGCCTGACTGTTGACATTCGGCACATAATGCTTGTTGCAGACATTATGACCTGTGATGGGGAAGTGAAACAGATCGGACGTCATGGTATTTCCGGTGAAAAGGCTAGTGTGTTTGCACGTGCTGCATTCGAAGTTACTGTAAACCATCTTCTTGATGCGGGAATGCGTGGAGATGTGGATGAACTTAATGGTGTGACCGAGAATATTATTGTCGGACAGCCAATAAAATTGGGTACCGGAGATGTTCACCTGGTATCTAAACAAGCGGTAACTGAATAATCGCCCAACAAAATCGGACAATTATCTATATATTGTGGGCAACCAGAAAGTAAATATAACGAATCGGATATTACAATACAAATCCTAATTGGTACAAGAGATGATTTAAATGAATATTAATGTCGATAAAGCGCTTATTAAAGTTATAAGAACAGGGTCAGTCATTATTGGGTCGAACCGTACAATTGATGCAGCAGTGAGTTCCGATGCAAAAATGGTTGTACTTGCTACGAATTGCCCTGAAGAGGTAAGATTAAAGATCGAATCTACAAATGTGCCTGTGTTGAACTATCCCGGGACAAGTGTTGAACTTGGACCGGCATGTGGTAAACCATTCACTATCGCTGCAATGGCGATCATTGACGTAGGTGAGTCTGACATATTAGCAGCGGCATAAGGAGTTGCTTTATTTGAGCGAGATCAAACTTTCAACGGAGGGAATAAGGTACGTAGCGCTGTTTGAAAGTGCGACAGGTGCAGGTATCAAGGATTGCATTGTTGAGGATACGAGGGTTATATATGTTGTGAATACAGGTGAGATGGGTGCGGCTATTGGTAAAAATGGTGATAATATTAACCGTGTAAAAAAATCAGTTGACAAACATATAGAACTTGTTGAGTTTTCAGGTGATCCTGAAAAGTTCATTACCAATGCATTCGGTTCCGTATCTGTTATCTCTATTAATCTGGTTTCAAAACAAAACAAGCGATTGGCTTATGTAGAAGTATCTGATAAAGACAAGGGGCTTGCTATCGGACGAGAAGGAAATAATATAAAAAAAATAAAGATGCTTATGCAGCGACATCATGACATTGATGATGTTATTCTACAATAGCGATTTAAGCCAATAATAATTCATTAACATAATTGTCAAATAATTAGTATTATATCTATGTCTATATTCATATTTACATTTATAACACATGTCAGGAACAATAATCGGAGGACGTTAAATATGCCAAACGGTAAATATGCAGCTCACACACTTCAGCAGAATCGCAAGGATGCAAGATGGAAAGACTCACGCTATAACAGGCGTGTCCTTGGATTAAACGTGAAGTCAGATCCATTAGGAGGCGCCCCGCAGGGTCGCGGAATTGTGCTTGAAAAAGTTGGAGTTGAAGCAAAACAGCCAAATTCAGCTATCAGGAAATGTGTAAGAATACAGTTGATCAAAAATGGTCGTCAAGCTACTGCTTTCTGTCCAGGGGACGGTGCAATTAATTTTATTGATGAGCACGATGAAGTAACGGTTGAGAGAATAGGCGGTCGTATGGGCGGTGCAATGGGTGACATCCCGGGTGTCCGTTTCAAAGTTATCGCGGTCAATAATGTATGTTTGAGAGAGATGGTCATCGGTCGTAAGGAAAAGCCAAGGAGATAATTATATATGTATAAATTGTTCAGTAAATGGGATCTATCAGAGGTCGATGTGGCTGATCAGGGTATTCGAAGATACGTCAATATTGATCCGGTTGTTTTACCGCACACAAGCGGAAAGCATGCAAGACAGCAGTTCAACAAGTCAAACATTTCTATCGTGGAACGATTGACAAATAATGTTATGCGCAACGGGCGCAATACAGGTAAGAAACAACTTGCCATGCGTATTGTGGGTGATGCTTTTGATATCATTCACAAAAGGACAAAACAGAATCCTGTACAGGTATTGGTTGAAGCTATTTCCAATGCAGGTCCGAGAGAAGAGGTTGTCAGGCTAAAATACGGTGGAATATCCGTACCAAAAGCAGTAGATACTGCACCACAAAGACGTGTTGATGCAGCACTCAGGTATATTTCTATGGGTGCCAGCCAGGCTGCGTTCAAGTCAAAAAGGTCAATTGCAGAATGTCTTGCATCGGAACTCATTGCAGCCTCAAAGCGTGATGCAAAGTGTTTCTCGATAAACCGCAAAGATGGAAAGGAAAGGGTTGCAAAGGCAGCGCGTTAATACGCCTGTGATTTTTTAGTATGATTTATGTAGGTAGTAAATATGGGACGAAGGAAAAAAATGGTTGAGCGTGTGACAGCGCTTATGGACAAACCGGAAAAGATCCGAAATATTGGTATTGTTGCACATATCGATCACGGTAAAACAACTTTATCAGATAATCTATTAGCAGGCGCGGGAATGATTTCCAAGGAACTTGCAGGTAGACAGTTATTTATGGATTCTGATGAGGAGGAGCAGGAACGGGGAATTACGATCGATTCGGCAAATGTGTCAATGGTGCATGAGTATGAAGGCGATGAGTTCCTGATCAATCTTATTGATACACCCGGGCATGTTGACTTTGGCGGTGACGTTACACGTGCAATGCGCGCGGTGGATGGTGCGGTTGTTGTTATCGATGCTGTTGAGGGTACAATGCCACAGACCGAGACGGTTCTAAGACAGGCATTAAAGGAACATGTCAAGCCGGTTCTGTTCATTAACAAGGTTGACAGGCTTATTAATGAGTTGCAGGTTGATTCGCAGGAGATGCAGATCAGGTTGGGAAAATTGATCGATCATGTCAACAAGCTTATCAAAGGTATGGATGAAGAACGCTATAAAGCAGGATGGAGAGTGGATGCAGCTGAGGGTACTGTTGCATTTGGTTCTGCACTTTACAATTGGGCGATCAGTGTACCTATGATGAAAAAAACAGGCGTTTCATTTAATGATGTGTTCAATTATTGCCGTGATGAGGAAATGAAGACACTTGCTGAAAAATGCCAACTGCATGAAGCAGTGAACGATATGGTGATACGTTTCCTTCCAAGTCCTATTGATGCACAGGAAGAAAGGGTAAAGGTCATCTGGCATGGCGATATGGAAAGTGAGATCGGCAAGTCCATGGCTAATGCAAATGCTGATGGCGATCTTGCGTTTATGGTTAATGATATATCAATGGATCCGCATGCAGGAGAAGTTACAACTGGCCGGTTGTTCAGTGGATCCCTTTCGCGGGGAATGGAAGTTTATGTTTCGGGTGCAGCCAGGCAGAACAGGGTTCAGCAGGTTGGAATTTTCATGGGTCCCGAAAGAATCGAAGTTGAGAGGATCCCGGCTGGGAATATTGCTGCTGTGACCGGATTAAAGGATGCGATCGTTGGTTCGACAGTTACTACACTTGAGGATATGATATCATTTGAAAGCATAACTCATGCAAGTGAACCTGTTGTAACTGTTGCTTCGACAGCAACAGTT
>JBQVMC010000077.1:0-9749 GCA_052361145.1 Methanosarcinaceae archaeon | reverse complement strand
CGCTGCGGAATGTGGTCGTTGTTGCTGCCACAAACCGCCTTGAGATCGTTGATCCTGCGCTGATCAGGTCAGGACGGTTCGATCGGCTCGTGCAGGTCTGGAAGATCGACAAATCAGGAAGAGAGAGAATCCTGCAGATTCACACCAAACACATGCCGTCCCTGCGCCTGTTCAGCCCGGACAATGTCCCTGGAACCGATAGCAGCCGGCTCCTGTGGCACCTCTGGGACGATTTAGGCACCAACTGGGCAAAGGACGCAACAATCCACAAATCCGATGACGGCAGAACCATCCGCATCTTTGAGGATGGTGAGGGTGGTGGAGCTGGCGAGGGTGGAAGCGCAAACTCAGCTGAAATACTGATCGATTATGAGAATTCCAGGGCGACGCTAAATACCAGCAACGGCAGGACTTATGACCTGAAGGTTGAAGAGAAGGACGGCAGACATGATGTGTACTCAATCTCGGATGTGGACCTGAGCGAACTCGCTGACCTGACAGAGGGTTATGTGGGGTCCGATCTCGAAGCACTCTGCAAGGAAGCAGCCATGCTTGCGATGCGGGATGGGCGGTACCTGTTCAGTTGGGACACCATCACCAAAAAAGATGGAATGCGGCTCCTCTGGCATCTCTGCGACGATCTTGACATCAGCTGGGCAAAGGACGCAACGATCCGGAAATCCGATGACGGCAGAACCATCCGCATATCAGGGGAGAAACAGACAGCCGAGATTGTGATCAATGATTCCGGGGACAAAGTCGCCCTGAAGACCGAAGACGGCAGAACCCATGACATGAAGGTCAAAAAGGAGGACAGGTATGTGTTCAGCATGGACAACGTCCCTGGAACCGATAGCGAGAGCTTCCTTGCGTATCTTGTGAACGATCTCGATCTTGATTGGGCGGAGGGCGCTATGATCCGCAAATCCGAGGACAACAGAACTGTTCATATCGCCAGAGGGAAACAGACAGCTGAGATTGTGATCGACGAGGGGGCTGAGAAGGCGACGCTAACAACAAGCGATGGCAGAACCCACGACCTGAAGGTCAAGAAGAAGAACGGCAAACTGAGCATATACGAGAAAGATCGGCTGATGGTCTACGCGGACATCGCTCAGGTGAGGATGCAGCATTTTGAGGAGGCTCTGCAGAAGATGAGACCAACGATAACTTCTGACCTGACAGATCATTACCAGCGCGTGCAGGAGCAGTTCAAGGGCGGAATACCCGTTAAGGAGCCGGGCGCATACATCGGGTACCGATAAGATTGTCTGATTCCGATGGATTCTGTGGTTTCCAATCTTTGCGCCTTTGCGTCTCTCTCGTTTCCTCCGACATAACGAGAAAGGCGCAAAGGCGCGGAGACGAGAAAGTCGAGAGTGGCACGCCTGCCTTTGTCCGCATACGCGAGGGGGCTACTGCTATCGACCACAGAAAACGTCAGAACCAGAATTTTTTATGGCAGGCAAAGTACAATTGCCATCGTCCATCACGCCCATCGCACGAAGAGTAAGAATAAGTAGGAACAGAGCAAAAGCGATCCATACGATGTTATTTGATGTGATGTACCGGAGCTACGAACGTCTGCTGACTGAGGAAGTCAGGAAGCACCACATACCCAGCCACATCGCCGTCATAATGGACGGGAACCGCAGATACGCCGATCGGGTCGGTATCCTGCGAGATTACGGGCATCTGCACGGCGCAAGAACCACAGAACGCGTCCTTGACTGGTGCTGGGAACTCGGTGTGAAACAGGTAACGGTCTACGCATTCTCCACTGAAAATTTCTCGCGCACAGAGCGCGAACGCGACGTGGTATTTGACATCATCATAAAAAAACTCGACGAACTCGTCCGTGACCAGCGCACACACGATCGACGCATGAGGGTTCGTGCGATCGGCGAGGTGAATCTACTGCCCGGTGACCTGCAGGAGATGATAAAGCGGGCGGAGGATGCGACCAACGGCTACGACGGGATTTACCTCAATATTGCGGTCGCTTATGGCGGGCGGCGTGAGATCCTTGACGCAGTGCTTGAGATGGCACGCAAGGTCGAGGACGGCAGGCTCTGTTCCGCTGATGTCGATGAAACTGTTGTCGCGGGTCACCTCCGCACGAACGGGTTTGCGATTCCGGACGTCGATCTCATCATACGAACAGGCGGCGACATACGCACCTCAAACTTCCTCCCATGGCAGGCGAACGGGAGCGAGTGTGCGGCATATTTCTGTGCGCCGTTCTGGCCCGAGTTTCGGAAGATCGACCTGCTCCGTGCGATACGCGTCTATCAGGCGCGAGATGATGATGGCGGGTGCTGCGCTGTGACCCGGATCGCGGGCATGGTTGCGTCTTATGTGCAGACGGTTACAGGAGTGCGGAATCTGTCTGGTTAACTCTCTGGCTGGCACCCCACGGCTTTCTCATAAAACCAGGACCGCACAAAATTGGTCTTTGGTATCTCGCGTTGCAGTGACCAAAACATTGGGGACTTTTTGATATTTTCGAAATAATGTTGCGGAAAGCCACAGAGGGGACGTAAGACAAAAATAACAACTCTCTCTCGTTCCTCTGTGCGCTCTGTGGTTTAATCTTACTTACCATGACCAGATTCCCCGGAAGAGTGGAAGGGTACGTGCAACGCGAAGTACCAGAGAGCCTAAATTTATTGCGTTGTGTGCCAATGGGATCTGTCAGGCAGACTGCGGGTCGTACTCTGGTCGCACTGAAGATCATTGAACGGGAAAGGCACCAGAACGGCTTTGTTCCCCATCGGCAAGCGTGTAGATGTCCTCTTCGGGATCTTTCAGGAAATCGAAGGCGGGGTTGGTGGCTGCTGCCTGGAGCCATTCAGTCTCGCTTATGTCAGAGTCTTCGGGCAGCAGATGACTTACGCGAACGGCTTCGGCAATCGCATCTCTGTTAATCTCGTAACGCCACTCTTCGATGATCGCCTCATAAGCCACGCCGCTCTCAACCTGTTCCAGCACATCCGCGATCAGGATGCGTGTGCCGCGGAATGTTGGTTCGCCATGGCAGATGGCGGGGTCGGCTACGATGTATCGGTATGAGGTTTTGGTTTCCATGATGTTGTTCTCCTGACTTTGGGTCGGGGGTTGGCGCTCGCTTTTTGTGCTGCGCTATATATCATAGCATTTAAACTCCCCTTTCTTCTTCATCTCTTTTTTCTATATCTAGTTGTTTTTTTAGGGATTCTACACGCTTCTTAGCCCATTTTGCTACTGGAATTTCAGGGTCTTCAGCCCACTTTTCTGCGATATGTAATTTATTTTCGTGATACAGACTCCGATAACCTGCCCACCCTTCAGTATGCCAGTTGGCAGATAGTCCCGATGCTATATCCCCATCACTTGGGTATTTTGTTAAAAGCGTTCTTGCCAATGGATGCAGAAGTGGTTCACTTTCATGTAGTGGAATCATTCTCGCGAGAATATATTTGGCGGTGTCAGGATATTCTTCAACCCATTCCCACATATATGTTTCAGGAATAAGTTCTAAAAGAGAATTCTTTTCCTTCCTAAAACTCGCATAATCGCCTCTCAAAATATCTGTTAAATTCCATGCACCGAGGTCATTAGCAAGCAAAGCCTCTTTTATCCTCTTCCATGTGCCATCAAAATCTTTCTTCAGAAAATATTTTAATTTCGTTCGAAAATCCGATTCAAGATGCACACAATTCTCTTTCATTAAAGTATCTAAAACCAGATCCAAAAAGTAAGGTATTGTCTCATGAAATTCTTCCATAAATTTGTTGGATAACTTATCCCAGTGATACATCGTATTGGAATCCTCAAAAAATTCAGGGTTGATAAGGTATCTAAAAAGTATGTCTTTTCCATCACCGATGAAGTGTGGGTATGTCTTTACATATTGGTCGATTATCTCCAATATACACGATGCATATTTCACATCTCCAATTTTATAATATTCCTCGAGAAATTCTATGAACGTCTTTGTAGATACCCCACGGAACCATGCACCATATGTGAGCAATTTTATCTCTTGTGGTTTGATCACTTGGTCTTTTAGCATTCTAATTATTAATTTCACCGCGTTATCACTTGCTTCCGACCGCCAGATGATCTCTAAAAGAAATTTCTTAAAGGTTTCATCATTATAGCATCTGTTAAGTGTTTTTTCCCACAAATCTTCATCCCGTAATTTAATTGAGGATAAGTAACCTCCGAAAAAATATACCGATGAGTTTTCTGAGTCTTTTACAGCTTGTAAGATTATATCAAGCCAATAATAATCTTTATCCAATTTACCCAAGATTCTTCCGAACCTATATCCGTTCTCTGCTTCAGATGTAACAAGCCAATTTAATTCTTTATTTAATTTTTCTGGAACTTTTACGCTTTCTTCGGCCAACTCTCTGACAATTCTATCTACTTTCTCCTTATTTTCTTTCAGTTCGTCCTCCAAAAGCCTGCTCTTAACATATCGTCTCATAAGTCCTTTGAAATCACCACCAATAAGTTTGTCTCTGAAATCTCTTACTTCATCAATCACCTTTTTTTGCAACCTCTCGCTGTCAAAATGGATAACTTCTTCAACGGTCTCGATCAATTCCTTTTCTAATTCTGGGAATTTGGTTTGGACTCGCTGTAATCTTCCCATAACCTCGGTGTTAAATCCGCGTGATAGTAATATTCTGATATGGGATAAAAATATTCGTGCTGCCTCTGTTTGAATTTCAGAATCATCCATCTCCATAGCTTTATCCAGAATACCCAATGCAGACAGAACAGACTTTCTTAAATCTTCCCGATATCTGGGATTCCATTCTGGCGGTGGGATGACGGTTCCCTGTTCTTCTCCACTAACATCCCTATTCGCATGCCACAATCTAAAAGATGTTTTAAGTCCTTTCAAGGCTAATTTTTGCAAAGACTTGTTACCGGAATTTAAAGCCTCTTCTAAAATAGAGTGTCTTTCCCAAGCTGGAACTGCTGTCCCCCCTAAAAAAGTCTGAAATAGTTGAGCAAAAACACCTGTTGCGTTATTCGACCAGCTCTCGTTTTCGGCGTCAGCTAATTTCAATAATAATCGTGCTGCCCTATGAAACGTATCTGGCCACCAAGCAATCTTCTCCAAAGCCCAAACAACATTCCTACGCCCTGCTTCGAATTCGAGAAGTTTCTCCTTTGGAACGGGTCCTAATATCCGCTCTAATGTTTCCATTGCCAATAAATGGTCTGCTTTTGTCAATCCAAGAAAAATCTCCGAGCCGATTTTACTATCTATTAGCTCATAGTCAAATTCTACAAACTTTTTTTTTAAAACTTTCTTTGCATATTCTGAGTATGGTAGGTCTGTTAATCTCTCAAGAAAGGATTTCTTAGTTTCTAAATCTGGCAAGTTTCCATAAAAGTCTGACCATGTTGATTCATCCATCACCTTCCACCCATTCGAAGCAAGATAAATTGCAAGAGGCAGTGGCGAAATATAGCGATACCTACCCCTCTTGATTACTAAACCCCTTTCTTCCTGCTCGTTGACTATATGCCTAGCATCTATCCATTGTATTCCAAGAAGTTTGCATACATTTTGACCTTGTTCTGACAACTCATTATCCCATCCAAGACGCTTAAACAAAGATATCACAGTCAAGACCTTTTTGATCTTATTAATTTCAGAATCTTCCGTATGCCTGCCCGCAATCATCTTGTCAAATAAATCATCCATCGTAAGTTTACTTAGGGTATCCGGGGATAAGATATCAGGGTGAGTAGAAAAATGTTCAGATAGGCGTACTGCTATTTTAGGATACCCTTCAGAAAACTCTACAATCTTTCTTCTCGCCATTTCTGGCAGGCCCGGAACTGTCAACTGAATCAATTCATCCAAAGCATCGTCATCAAGTTTTTCCAGAAAAATGTGAACATCATTAGGGTCCCGGGAACGGTCTTTATCATAGTCTAACGTAATCAAAATTATTCTGCCACCTATCCCCTCCACTTCCTTGGCAAGCTCAACATAGCTATCATGAGGACATTCGTCTATTACAAAAATCGCTGCAATGTCCTTATTTCTTGCAACCTCATTAAACCTAGATCTGGGTAACTTGTAGGGGGACTCGGCATACAGAACTAATTCTTTCAGTTCTTCGGTGGCAAGCGTTTCATAGATTAATCTCGTCTTTCCGATTCCTGTGAGTCCCACTAACCTGATTATCGTCGCTCGTTCCCTGTTAAAATTAGAATTAACGGCGTCACGAACAGATTGTATATGCTCTTCTCTTTTTGCATCAGGAACGAACTCTTTTGGCTCCTTTATAACTCTTGAACTTTCCTTCCATTCTTTAATATCTTTAAAATTAGCACGATCCGGTTTTAAATGAGCAACAACACTCGGGAACGAATTTACCCAGTCTGCTATCTGTCCAGATGAGTAAACTTTAACCTTGCTGTCGGGAAAACCTTTTTTTGCAAAAACTTCTCTTATTCTCTTTTCTCTCTCTTCGAGTTTTGTAGGATTGTAATCTTTGCCCCCAATTACAAGAATATATGCTTCCCCTTGTTGTAAAAGTTTTTTAATTCTATGGTTGATATCCATTTTAACTTTATTCAGAACCTCATTTTCAATGTCTGAAAGATGAAAACGTTTTACTGCTTTAAATTGCCAACCGCTTCTTCCGGAAGGCAACCAAGAATGATCTTCTGGAATTTCAGAACCAATGTATCCGTCCACCCCTCCATCTGGATCGTTTATATCAAGAGAAATAATTAATTCAGATTGTTTTAGCTTAAGCTTTGACAACTCAGCACGTAAAAGCTTCTGCATTAGATTTGGTAGAGAACGTTGATCTAACCATTCAATATCTTCTTTTGTAACTTCAAAGGCTTTCATACAATTTCCTCCCCATCAATGTCATGGCATGTAACGTGGTATATCCGCACATACTTCGCACACATGTCCTTCTGTCGAACTTCTTCCTCTGTGATCATCTCCTCCTCCTTTTATCTGAAACTATCCACTGGTTTCTAATCTCATCCATATTCTTTCACCCCTATTGAATGGGCCATCCACCGTGTTCATCTATTGCCTCATCGAGTTTCTTTTTATTAATCATGCGCTAAATACTACCCCCCACCACCTTTATCTCCTCCTCTGTCAGCCCATACAGATCATAAACCAGCCCGTCAATCTGCGCATCAACAACCTTTATCTGCCGTTCGTAAAGCTCTTTATCTCGCTCCATTCTTGCATCGTGGTATTTTCTCTGGAGTTCGAGCATGTTATCCACCAAAGCTACAAGTTTATCGTGCTTTGTCACCCCCTCATGATTGGAGAAATCAATGGTGCGGATTGGAAGTTGCCCAAGATGTTGCCTCTTGATTTGTGCTAAAGCCTCCCCCTTCTCAGGATTGGTTGCTCGATAGCAGAAGTCACAGAATGATGAATTCAGAATGCCTAAAATATATTTCAGATTATAATTACAATCTTTGGGTAAAATGATATGGAGGTTGTCACGGCAAATGAACCGATCATCAATCAGCGTGCAGACAATCCGATCACCAGTCTGCCGACATACGATCTTTTCCGGTGCCTCGAATATTTTTGGATCCCGAGGCGCAGCCAACCACGGCCCATAACTGATCCAGTAATCTTCGTTCCAATGATTTACATAACGCTGTATAAAGCTACCACGCAAAAGCGGACGGAAAGAATCATCCTGTTTGATTTCAGAAACATAAGGCTTCGTCTCGACAATTTCCCTTGTTTGCGGAGGTTTTCCCTTTCCCTTCTCGAAAGGTTTTGCTCCGTTCTTAATCAAGAAGATATCATCTGCATGGACTGATTCCGAATTGATCTTTGCAAGCAGAGCATGTTCTTTTTCGGTCAACAGAATGTTAAACGGATCGCCCTTAGGAGATAGCCAGAGCGATTGCGGAATCGCACGTTGAAAGGATTCGCTGTTTGATTGAACCGTTACTAAAACCTTGTGCTGTTGTCGTTCTGCATTCTGGATAATCACCATTTCACAATCTACGGTGGCGCTCTTGAATATTTTACGGGTAAAGTGAACAATTTCATTGATGCTGAAGTTGGTCAGTACGAATGTGCGGAATTGTGCCGCAGAGAAGATCAATTCCCATGTGTTAGGGGTGATAAACCCAAGATCGCCGTCTGTCTTGAGTAAATGTTCCAAACAACGTTCATAGAACAGCAAGTAACTATCCAGAGATGATGGGCAATTTTTGTATTGTTTAAGCAGATATGCTTTATCAGATTTTCCAAAAAACGCTCCATACGGCGGATTCCCAATCACGCAATCAAACCCACCCGCGCCCATAATCTCCCCAAAACCCTTCACCGCATCATCCCAATCAAACACATTGACCCGCCGCATCTCATCCTCATCAAAAAGAGCCGTCTGCCCCGCATCGTAAAAATCCGGTCCGATGAGCGAATTTCCACACTTGATATTACCCCCGAGATTCGGAAGTATGCCCTCCATCCCCAATTTCACCTGCCGTTCTACGCTCTCTTTGTTTTCGTTCTCAAGCACCTCTAACTGCAAACTCAGTTTCGTAACCTCTACCGCCTGCGAGTCGATATCAACGCCAAATATATTGTTCAGAAGAATCCTCTTCTTCTCAGCCGTGGTCAGATACCATCCGTCCGCCCTGCCCTGAAAAACCGCCTTCTTGTGCGCCTTCGGCTTGTTCTCCACGTACCAGTCCAGATGATACTTCAGGAGATACGTGTACGCACCGATAAGAAAACTTCCTGAACCACATGCAGGGTCGAGTATCTTAATTTCCGCAATCTCTTCCGGCGTCTTTCCCGCAACCAGTTTACCAACCGTGTTCTTGACGATGTAATCAACGATATACTGAGGAGTGTAATACACCCCGCCCGCCTTCTTGACCTCTGGCTTCGTCTCCACCTTTGCCTGATGCCCGGCGGTCAGCCTGATGACCTTGCCCAGGAACTGCTCATACACATTCCCCAGGATCTCAACACCGAGAACTGAAAACTCATAAGGCGATTTCGGATAATACAGACTCTCTATAATCGCTTTCAATACCTTATCATCAATCTTCAATCGGGGTGTTACCGCGTCCGCCTCAAAATCAAATATCCCGCTGTTATATTTGGATTCCGCAAGTCTGAAACGATTCAGCAAATCCGGGTAAACGCCGGTTGATTCGGCTGTCGATTGCAACTGCCCGTCCGGTTCGATTCCCCGATCTTCGCAGATCCGCAGGAAGATGATCCGGTCGATGATCTTCTGTACTGCATAGTTTAACTCGTAGATCGACACATCAGGATTCCGAAGAGCGATGTTCTTAGCAAGCAGCTCACGCCAGCTCTCAATCTCCTTCAAAAACTCGCTATCAACTTCCGCTGTGCCCCTCTTGCCTTTGGTCGATAGCGCATGCCGGTCAAAGCTTCCTTTGAGAATCGCATCCTTGGAAAAGACATCGTATATTTCATCAAACTTATCGAGATACTCCTCAAACGTATAATACCCAATCCGCGCCACGCTGGCTTTGTCCTTCGGACCCGGCTTGATCCGGCAGTCGTAGACCGATATTTCCTCAAAATCCGTTACAATGGACAACGGAAGTTTTGCGCTCCATGCATACCGCCTCAGTTGGTATGACGGGGCAATGTCCTCTTTTATGTTTACAGATGGTTTCTTCGCTTCGACAAAGAACTTCCTCTGACCTCCAATCCTGAAACTGTAATCCGGCGCTCTGGTCGAACGCCCCAC
>JBQVMC010000076.1:0-9826 GCA_052361145.1 Methanosarcinaceae archaeon | reverse complement strand
GACTATGGGTTTGGTGTCAGTGGGATGTGCCGCCTAACGGCGTTCGCACCGGTTTTTGTTTCAATCTTTTTTCAAATAGAACGAACTCATTTACACAACTATACAAATACATAATATATTCAGGATAAACGGATATGGCAATAAAGATTCACCGCAGGGAGGACTTATTTTTCTCTGCGTGCCTTTGCGTGCCTCTGCGATCTCTGCGTTTTTCAAAACCATTCCAGAAGATAATAAAAAGTCTCTATCTGGTGTTAGATTTGGTAATTTTGTCCCAATGCTATCAATCTCGGAAGATTTATATTTGAACTGTTCACAACTATAAACAGCTTTATTCCGTATCATTTCGGAGGAATTACAATAATGAAAATTATTACAGGAAAAATATTGATCGTATCACTGATACTTGCAGCCATTATTACTGCAGGTTGCACTGCTTCCACTGATCAGGCAGAAGTACCGGATTCCATCAAGATCGGACTGGTAGCACCATTATCAGGTGGTGCTTCTGATGTGGGCAATGATATGAAACAGGCTGCCACTCTTGCAGTTGAAGAGATCAATGCAGATGGCGGTGTATTTGTTAAAGATCATGGGACGAAAATGCTACTGGAACTGGTAGAAGGAGACACCCAGACTTTACCGACCGAAGGTGTGACTGCAGTGGAGCGATTAATTACCAGCGAGAACGTTATAGTGCTGGTAGGTGGTTTTTCCAGCGGTGTTACACTGGCTGATCAGGTGCCGGCTGCCGGAAAAGTTCCATATATCATAACAGGTGCATCCAGTTCACAGGTAACCAGGAGAACTGAGATAGATACCAGTTATTTTTACCATTACTGCTCAACCACTGATGACTATTCGCAGCCGATCCTGCTGTTCTTTGTGGACGAACTAAAACCACTGGTTGCCGCAGACAGGGACTTGAGACTTGCATTGATATACCGTGACGATGCCTATGGAAAAGGTGTCATTGATTCCAGTATAAAATACATAGGGGATAACGACCTACCCATAGAATTGGTTGCACAGGAAAAATACCCAACAGATGAAACAGATTTCCATACATATCTTACAAAAATAGCAGATGCCAAACCTGATGCTGTGTACACAGTTGGTTTTGTGAAAGACACATCCAGCATTTACATTCAGGGACAGAGGGATGTAGGTCTTAATACTATCTACATGGCTGTGGAATGCAACGAGGACCCGGCATTCTATGAATTGCTTGGGGAATGGGGCGATGGACAGCTGCTTGAGAGTAAATTTGCACCTTATGCCGCCGATTATACGGATACGATAAAACCATATAAGGAAGCATATTTTGCAAGGTGGAATGAAATGCCAGGTATGATGGGCGCTGACACCTACGATGGTATCTATCTGGCGGTTTCTGCAATAGAACGTGCAGGCACCCTGAACAGGACTGCTGTTAATGATGCCATCAAACAGACAAACGAACCGGAAATGCTCATTTTGATGGAAGGCGGGAACATTGTCTTTGATGAATACAATGAAATATCACCTAAGATATTCATTGAACAGATGTTCTGGGACGGGGAAACTGAAAAACTCAGGCCTGTTATAGTACTGCCCGAAAACCTAAAGACCCAGGATTTCGTACTGCCTGATAAATATGAAATTGGTGGATGAATAATCCACCCGTTTTTATATTATTATGAGTATTTCTTACTATGACTGAAATAACGACATTGATTCAGGTATCTATCTGGGGCCTGACCGCCGGATGTATCTATGTGCTCATGGCAGTGGGCCTAAACATGATATTCGGAGTTATGAAAGTTGTGAACTTTGCCCACGGTGAAATCATGATGCTGGGCGCTTTTACAAGTTTTTGGGTGTATTACTACACAGGACTTAATCCATATTTTATTATGTTTATATCAATGTTACTCGTAGGTATTTTTGGTGTTATTATAGAGCGTTATGGTTTCAGGAAAGTACAAGGTACCGGAAAACTTAATGAGATATTCTTAAGTCTGGGGTTAATTTATATTCTTCAAAATGTAGCTGTAAAATTATGGACAGATGATATCAGGAAGATCAAAAGTCCATTTAATTCAATGACCCTGGATTTAGGAATGTTGAATATAACCTATGACCGGCTTATTGCCATTGGTTTTACTGCATTGATACTTATTAGCCTGTATTTATTCCTTACAAAGACTGATGTGGGTCGTGCGTTAAGAGCCACAAGCCAGAACCATGAGGCAGCAATGTTAATGGGTGTAAATGTCAATCATATGTACATGTTGAGTTTCGGTATAGGGTCAGCACTTGCTGCGGCTGCAGGTACAGTTGCCGCCATTCTGACTCCTTTCAATCCGTATATGGGTACCATACCCGGTATAATGGCATTTACAGTGATCATTATAGGGGGTCTTGGCAGCATCCCGGGTGCTGTCATTGCAGGATTGATGCTTGGACTTGTGCAAAATTTCACCATATTCTATTTCGGAGGGGCATGGAAAGAAGCAGTGGTATTTGTACTCTTAATCATAGTTCTGGTCATAAAACCAACCGGACTTTTCGGGGAGGATCACTGAAATGGACGTAAAAGAACTCATTATTAAAAATGCATTTTCCCCATATTCAGGCTATATATTACTGGTAATAATCGGGCTGGTATTGCCCCTGGTGATAACTGATGATTTTTTTAACAGGATAATAATACTCACATTTTTCTACATTATGTTTGCATCAAGCTGGAACCTACTGGCATATTCCGGACAGGCATCCCTGGGACACGCTGCTTTTCTGGGCATAGGTGGCTTTGCATCCACTATCCTCATAATAAACGGTGCTCCATCCGTAGTTGGGGTTATTATAGGTGCAGTGACTGCATCCCTTGTTGGTTTGTTCTTAGGTCTAATATGTGTAAGGTTAAAAGAATGGTTTCTTGGACTTGTCACATTTGGCTTTGCCATAATAATGGCCGCAGTGATAAATGAGTCATCGATCTTTATCGAGGCTTTTAACGGCGTACTTGGTTCTATAGGCCTATCTGGCAGTATGGACCCTTATATGCTCGGCGGCAGTTTGGGAATATATTCGCCGGATATTGTGTCCAGGGACCAATATTATTATTTGTTCTTTTTTGCCATGGTGGGAACAATACTGGCATCTCACCTGATAATCAGGTCAAAAATAGGATTCGCTTTTGCGGCTATCAGGGAAAACCAGACAGAGGCTGCTATGATGGGTGTGAATATCACAAAATACAAACTGATAGCATTTATGGTCAGTACATTTATGGCAGGATTTGCCGGCGCATTATTTGCTCCCTATAATTATTTCATAAATCCCGATGTGTTCAGCATACATAATTCTTTTATGCCTGTTATTATGACAATAAGCGGAGGTATCGGCACCATCGGAGGTCCCATCATAGGTGCATTGGTCATAAACCTTCTCTGGGAACAGATGGGATTGTGGGGTATGAGTATTGACAGGTTGCTTATTCTTGGTGTAATACTGGTACTTGAGATACTGTTCTTGCCTAAAGGCATGATACCACTTATAAAAAAATTGACCAATAAGATCACAGGCATTACATCCCGAGATATGCCTCTTTGACGTGGTTATTGTCAAGCAGTTCGCTGCTTTCTCCTTCAAGAGTGATACGGCCGGTTTCAAGTACATACCCCCGGTTTGAGGCTTCCAGCGCGTGGTGGATATTTTGTTCCACCAGCAGAATGGTCACACCTTGACTGTTCAGGGTCCTGATGATCTCGAACACCTTGTTGACCATTATAGGTGCAAGTCCCAGAGATGGTTCATCCATTATCAACAGTTTCGGACGTGACATAAGACCACGGGCAATGGCCAGCATTTGCTGCTCGCCTCCGCTCATGGTGCCGGCAGACTGTTTCTGTCTTTCTTCTAACCGCGGGAATAGGTTGAATACCCATTTCAGGGTATCCTCTTTTTTATCAGATGTGTATGCTCCCATCCGGAGATTTTCCATAATGGACATCTTTGGGAACAGTTCCCTTCCTTCCGGTACCAGTGCGATACCGCCTTTTACAATCTGGTGTGTTGGCGACTGGTGGATTTGTTTTTCATTGAATTCGATGGTTCCGGATGTGGGTTTGAGCAAACCCATTATAGTTCTGGCAATGGTGGTCTTGCCTGCACCGTTGGGACCGATAATAGTAATGATCTCTCCTTCATCTATGTGGAAGTTCACATCCCACAGGATCTTAACGGAATCATAGGAGACATTTACATTTTCGACTTTGAGCATCCTATTACCTCTTAAAATATATATTTCTCACCAAGATACGATTCAATTACTGTTTCGTTATTTGCAATCTCTTCAGGTGTACCATCAGCTATCTTTTTCCCGTAATCAAGCACTACGACGCGGTCAGATACACCCATGATAACTCTCATTATGTGTTCTACCATGAGCACGGATGTGCCATTTTCTCGCATCTTTTTTATGAGTCCGATGGCCTGAAGACTCTCTTTTGGGTTAAGTCCGGTGGTTACCTCATCCAGTAGGATTAGTTTTGGGTTTGTAGATAGGGCACGGGCCAGCTGTATATACTTAAGTTCCATCAGGTTCAGGTTCTTAACGGGCAGGTGTATCTTATCTCTGGAGAATCCTATGAAATTGAGCAGTTCGATTGCTTTTAACTGTGCATCTTTCATGTTCTTATTATCTACATCACCAAACAGCGCCCCTACCATTACATTTTCCAGTGCTGTCATTTCGGGAAATGAATGTATCAACTGGAAGGTTTTGGTGATTCCCAGTTTGCATACTTTGAATGGGGGCATTTTGGTAATATCGTTACCATCGAAAATAATTGAACCCGAATCCGGACGGTATACTCCACTTATCAGGTTCAATAGCGTGGATTTTCCGGCACCGTTCGGTCCTACCAGACCTACTATTTCACCTTCACCCACATGGAAATCCACACCTGATACGGCTAAAAGGCCGCCGAAACTTTTAGTAAGGTTTTTTATCTCCAGCAAAATGATCATCCTTTGTTGTAGTATATGATCCATAAGATTATGTAATTCAGGTTAATTGGGCGTAGTAAGGATTTTCTTGTTGTACATAATCCGTAAGATCATTACTTCAGGTAAATCCGGTCATAGGAATATTGTTCTTATCTTTAAGCACCTATGGTATAATAGAATATGCTATAGACTTTTCCGAATTGCGGGTATTGGGACAAAATCGCCCAAAGAGATTATAATCCGCTTCTGTACGCAAAAACTTTTACTAACTCTATCAGGGAAATATTCATAAGTGTTTGCGCCTAACTTTATTGACCAATGATAATACTTTCACCCCACTTACCTCATATATATATACAAACAATACGTACTGGTATTTGCCTCTCAAACAAAAAACAAACAAGAGGCTTGAGGAATAAATATGAAAGAAATAACTAAACAGGTTAAAGACAGGTTTTTCGAACTTGGTGTGGAAATCCCTATTGAGGATATTGAAGGAAGATTGGATAAACTTATTACGAAGTTCAGGGTTCCGATGGATGAGGCGCGCAGAAGTGTTATTAACTACTTTTTAAAAGAACACAACATTGCCAGAAGTGATTACTTTGCAGGACAGGGTGAGCAGATGCCGCAGGGTGAATCACCGCAAGTGAACACAGCAGATATTTCAGAGGCTGACAGGTGGTTTAGCGTTAAAGGTAAGATTGTTCAGCTCTGGGATAATGATCATGAATCTATCTCACAGGTTGGACTGATAGGAGATGGGACCGGTACAATTAAATTTACGAAATGGCAAAATGCTGAACTTCCTGGTGTGGAAGAAGGAAAATGCTATCTGTTTAGAAATGTGATATCAAAGGAATGGAATGGCAGGATTAATATTGATCTCAACAAAAATAGTTCAATAGAAGAGCTTGATATTGACATGGATCTAGATGTCCCTGCCCCATCCACCGAATCGCCACAGGTGAACACCGCAGATATTTCAGAGGCTGACAGGTGGTTTAGCGTTAAAGGTAAGATTGTTCAGCTCTGGGATAATGATCATGAATCGATCTCACAGGTTGGACTGATAGGAGATGAGACCGGTACAATTAAATTTACGAAATGGCAAAGTGCTGAACTTCCTGGTGTGGAAGAAGGAAAATGCTATCTGTTCAGTAATGTGGTTTCAAATGAATGGAACGACAAGATCCAGATCAATCTCAACAAAAACACTTCAATTGAAGAGATTGATGAGGATATCGAGGTTGGAACATCAACCATCACTTTTACTGGTGCACTGGTGGATATCCAGTCAGGTTCAGGGCTTATCAAACGATGTCCTGAATGCAACCGGTCACTGACAAAAGGGGCATGTACCGAACACGGCAAAGTCGAAGGTTTGTATGATCTTCGTATCAAAGCAGTTATGGATGATGGTGTTGTTACACAGGAGGCGCTCCTAAACCGTGAACTCACAGAACAGGTTGGGGAATTAACGCTTGACGATGCAATTGCTATGGCTGCTGATGCTCTTGACCAGGGAGTCGTACTTGACGGCTTAAAGAAAAAATTAGTTGGCAAGTATTATTCTGTCACCGGACCAAGGATGGATCGGTACATACTGGTGAATTCAATTGAACAGGAATCACAGGTGGATATTGCATTGATTGATGATCTGCTTATGGAAGTAGAGGTGGCATAGATGGCAGGATATTTCAGGGAAGTCGCAAAAAGGATTTTTGCCCAGGAATTCAGGGAATCGAACCTTACGTTTAAAGACGGTGAAGATCAGTATGCTCCGCAGTATTTGCTTACTCCGACCGGTGCGAAGGTAAACCGTATGTTTATTGTTGGGACACTTACAGAAAAGGAAGATATAGGTACTGATTCGGAGTACTGGCGTGGACGGGTATCTGATCCTACAGGCTCATTTTTGGTGTATGCCGGACAGTACCAGCCAGAAGCTGCGCAGGTACTCGTAGAATGTGAAGCACCTGCATTTGTGGCAATAGTCGGAAAGCAAAGCACTTATACAACAGATGAAGGAGATGTCCTGACATCAGTGCGCCCTGAATCGATTCAGGTTGTTGATGGAAACACACGCGACCTGTGGGTACTGGACACAGCAATGCAGACACTCAATAGGATCAATTCTCTCAAGGATGGTGAAAACGATACTGTAAAAGCTGTCGAGCACTATAATACTGATGCTGATCACTATCGTGCTATGTTAAAACAGGCTATTGAATCACTCAAGGAGTGCCAGTGATATAAAATACTATCAAATGTATGTATGTATGTTTGTACATGACTACTGCGCTATGATATGCGCAGTAATGTTTTTTATTCTTTTGATCGCATTACTGAGATTTTTGAGTGTTTTGCAACTGTATGAAATTATACACACTCGGAAGTACGTGTAATCGGAAGTACTGTAGATAGAGGTAACTTTAAATAACAAAATTGCATATAATTATAGTGAGTGGTGGATAAATATTTTAAATGTATTGATTATTCCATCATTATTTTTAATGTAAATCGGAGGAACAGGAATGTCAGCAATAGATGAAGGTATGGGAGCACTGCAAAAGGCAACAGAACTGCCTTTTCCAGAATTTACAGCAAAACTTGTAACAAGTACGTTCGATGCGGTTATAGGAGCGACTATACACCAGATGGATGCTTATGCAGATCTTGTAGCAAGTCTTGCGAAAACACTAAAAGAATTCCAGACAGAAAATGTAACAGATGCTGAGATCAATGCGTTTCTGGCAGAAAGCTATCCGGATGGTAAAGGGGATACCACGATCTCAACTTCACATGACTTCAATGAGGGAAAAGCGCTTGGTTCTATATACAATAATTTAGTTGATTTGAAACTAAAAGAGATATGGGATACCGACACATCAAGACCCGCAAATCCGACCGGATATTCAACAGATAAATTTGAATTAACCACCGCAACGAAACTTACATCGGATCAGATATCTGATATCAAAGAAGGCTGTGGGGCATTTCTTGCCAAAAATATGATGGATAACCTGCGTGCAATGGCGCGTGAAGGAATGGCAAGGATTGTAATAGACGAAGGGGAAATATTGTCAAGACTTACTTTTACGGTATCAACAACAGACGTTGAGGCTACAAGAAAATCAACGTATGAAAAAGAAACCAAAAGGCGTAAATTCGGCGGTGGGATCGGTTTCTTAGGATTTAGGATCGGTGGTGGTGCAAAACGAAGCAATTTAGTCGTAAAAACCATGAACGAACGCACTTACAGTCGGGTTTCAATGAATGCCGAGATGATCGGACAGGTAAAAATTCATTTCCATACCGAAACATTTCCACCAGTGACAACCGGCACTACTGACGAATAAGGATTGATATATTGAGTCAATATATCTCTTCATTTTTAACTGAACTGCAAGTAGAAATATTCAAGGGATTAGAAGAGTGTGATACAAAATCACCTCTTTTAAGACTTGAAGTTACTGATATAGATTTGGAAATCCCAATAGAAATAAAACTGAAAGAAACGAGAGTTTCCAGCTCATATTTAACAGGTAAGAAAAGCGTAGCGCCTAAACATTTTTTTGTGAAACCGCCGGAACAACCACGACATTCCGGAGCCACCGGCCAATTCGGACGCTTGAAATTAAAATTGGTGGTCAAGTACAATGATAAAAACTATGGAAATTGATGAGAATTTAGAAAATAGGGAATGGGAATTGCATGAATTAATTGAAACTCTCTCATCAGAACTTGATCGCTTTGAGGACACGCTTGGGTTAAAATCGGTTGTAAGGGGAATTACATTTGGGCTTACGACCGCAGAATTAGAGCTCAATGTATTTGTGCGTTATGATCAAAAAAAAGGTAAAATATATTTGAGAACGGCAAATGTAAATGAAAATGGGTATAGTAAGATTAAAATTGATCTTTCAAGCATTATTCGAGACCAGATACAAACACATCAGGATATTCCTACAGAAAAACCAGATATGAGTCCACTTGGATCTCTCAAAGGTATCAAAGAATCTGACATATTGAACTTGAATAAACTGGGTGTATTTAATATACATCATCTCAAAAAACTAGCAGCGCAATCTCCGGAAATCAGGGATGAGATCAGTAATAAAACAGCAATTAACACCAGAAATATATCTAGGTGGCTGGAGATTCCTGAAATTAATGAAATTAAAGAGATTGGGAATGAACTGTTAATCACAGGCAATGACATTAGGGGTATGGGCGATGAAAATGTATTTATAGGGGGACATAGAACTGACATTTTGGAGACATCCGAAGGATTATTACGAGTTCGTTTGCCGGAGGATGTTACAAAAGGGGACGTAATAATAGACTCTAATCGCGGGATAAGTAAATGTATGGAATTCACAAGAACTATAACTACATCCGAAAAATCTGTTGCGGTCATTAGCGGAGTCGGAGTAATTTTCACAAAAAAACTCAATGAAAATGGAATAATGACAGCAGGACAACTTTTGAATCTATCTGTTGATGAACTTTCCGATATCTTGGATTCGAGCACTTTGCGTGCATCCAACATTTTGGAATGTGCACGAAAAGATATATACGATAAGATTTAAAAAGGTTTAGATGGCTGTTAGTACAGACCAGTGCCTGTACGAAGAATATAGGGTGCATGCTTCGGAAACAAAAAACAGGTATCTACTTCAAAAGGTCGAATAAGAAAGAGCGATTACTCGCTCTCCCTCTTCTAAGAACGGAGCGTGCGACTTTCACCACACTCCGCTCAAGCATTCCATAACCCTTATTGGGCAGCAGTTATCATTTCGATAATTGATTTTGTAATTCCAGTCTG
>JBQVMC010000075.1:0-9839 GCA_052361145.1 Methanosarcinaceae archaeon | reverse complement strand
TGACCGAATATTTTGTCGCCGGTCGGAAGCTTTCGTGGTGGGTAGCCGGTACTTCTATTGTCGCGACTTCGTTTGCCGCGGATACCCCGTTAGCCATTGCCCGCATTGTGCGTGTCAGTGGGTTACAGGGCAATTGGTACTGGTGGAGCCTGCTGATGGCCTTCATGTTGTGTGTCTTTTTTTATGCCCGAATGTGGCGTCGCGCCAATATTATTACTGATATTGAGTTTATTGAATTACGTTATCAAGGCAAACCTGCAGCGGGACTGCGATTATTTCACGCGGTATATCGTTCGACCTTTTTAAATTGTGTGACCATGGGCTGGGTCATCTTAGCCATGCAAAAAATCTGTATCGAGCTATTTGGCTGGCCCAAACATATTGCAATTCCCTTGCTGATAATTATTGCAATAAGCTACTCTATTATGTCAGGTTTTTGGGGTGTTGTTGCTACTGATTTCATCCAATTTGGCCTGGCAATGATCGGTTCTTTTGCTTTAGCAATTATTGTTTTGGTACAAATTGGCGGACCTTCGGTTTTGGCAGCCAAAGTTATAGCGGTCGCCCAAAATTTTTCGCCGGCCGCGGGTGACTCTCAAATATGTAATGGCGATCAAATATTAAAATTCATGCCGGATTTTTCGGCTGGTAAATTAGCAATATTCACCTTTGTTATGTATATTGCGGTACAATGGTGGGCTGCGGGCGAAGGCGGCGGTTTTATGGCACAGCGCTTGTTTTCGACCAGAAGTGAAAAGGAAGCTATGCTCGCGGTTTTATGGTACAATTTCGCACATTTCGTACTCCGCGCCTGGCCCTGGATTATCGTAGGATTGGCGTCGGTTGTCTATTTCCCCCATTTAGCCGATCCCGAACTGGCATATCCCAAAATGATGATCAAGTTTTTACCGGTCGGGCTAAAAGGAATCATGGTCGCTTCATTACTGGCAGCGTTTATGTCAACTATAGACACTCATTTAAACTGGGGCGCTTCTTACCTGGTGAATGATATTTACAAACGCTTCATACAAAGGAAAGCTTCAGAGCGCCATTATGTGTTAATATCTCGAATAATGATTTTGCTGATGACACTATTAGCGGGGATTACCGCCTGGCAAATGAATTCTATTTACAGCGCCTGGCTTCTAATCTCGGAAATGATGGCCGGTACCGGATTCGTAATTTTATTGCGCTGGTACTGGTGGCGCATCAATGCCTGGTCAGAAATTTCTGCGATGATTAGCTCGCTGGTAATTTGCAATTCTTTGCGCCTAATTAAACCGCTAACATTACTATTTGAAAAAGCGAACATTATGTCGCCGGCTAATTTTTTTCATCGATTTGAGTTTATTACATTGGATATTTACTACCCGGTACGGCTTTTAATTATAATTGTTATTAGTACAATTATCTGGATTGTAACTACATTATTGACAAAACCTGTTCCAGCGGAGCATTTGAAAAAATTCTACCAACGAGTTAAACCGGGCGGCTTATGGCAGCCTATCGCCAGACTGATTCCGGAAGTAAAGATTATGCCAGTGGGAAAGCTGGAAATTGTCAGTTGGTTTTTAGGAGTGGCATGTATTTATGCTTCTTTATTTGGATTTGGCTGGCTCTTAATTGGTAACTATCACTCAGGAATAATTGCATTATTAATTTCAATCTTAAGCGGTTGGCTTATGTTTCGCAATATTTCCAAAATGGTTTGGTAATTATACTTATTAAGGGTTAAAGTGTAACATGTCCTTGTCATTGCGAGTGACGAAGGAGCGAAGCAATCTCCTGGGCCAGCGGTAATAACGGTGGAGATTGCTTCGGCAAAAAACGCCTCGCAATGACAGGTAAAAAAAATATGTCACAAACTCAAACTTAACAAGAATAATAAAATAAGGAAAGTTTCTATATGCAATTACCCCAAAAAGGCGATGCTTCATTAATTAAAAATATCAATCAGCAGATTGTACTGAATTTGATACGCAGTAAAGGCCCAATTTCCGGGGCCGAACTATCTAAAATTACAAAGCTGCAAGCAGCTACGGTTTCCAAAATAATAAAAAATCTGGCAGAAATCGGATTCATTGAAATTGACGGTCGGGGAGATTCCACACACCTGGGAGGAAAGAGACCGACTCTCTGGCGAATAGCCCCAGGTTACGGATATATCATTGGTATCGAAGTACTACCGTATGAAATTCGCGGCTCATTGATTAATCTGAATTCAGAGATAATTGTGCAACAAACAAATGTTCAATCACAAAAATTGGGCGGGGATACCGTTATTGCGGCAGTAAAAAAAATAATAGATAATCTTATTTCGGCAGCAAATGTATCTGGAGAAAAAATTATTGGTGCAGGATTAGGTGTATCCGGTTTGGTTGATTCAAAAAATGGTATTGTACGATTTTCAATTGGCTTAAATTTAAAAGAATTTGCACTTAAACAGCAAATGGAAGATTTGGTAAACACTCCGATTGTTGTGGCTAATGACGCCAATTCTGCGGTGCTTGGCGAAAAATGGCTCGGGCTGGGAATGGATGCTTCAAATATGGTTTATATTACTGTTAACGAAGAAATTACAGGTATCGGTTGTGGAATTATTTTAAATAATGAACTCTTTCTGGGACGAAGCCAGAGCGCAGGTGAATTAATTCTTGACCTGCCGCAAATTCATAAAGTATTTTCAGAAATTTCGCCGGATATTAAAGACTCTCCGCTGTTAAATAAAATGGGACATTATCTAAATAAAATTTCCATGTTAGAATTAGTAAAAGACGCGCGTGCTAACGGACATCTGGCATTGAAAATTCTTGACCATTTAGGCAGGGTGCTGGGAAGAGAAGTTGCGCGCATAATCAGCTTTGTCAATCCGGATATGATCATCCTGGGCGGCGATATCAGCGAAGCTAAGGAGCTAATTCTGAACCCAATCAAAAATGAAGTTGATGAATTAGTACTCGAGTTACCCCGTCAAATGGTTTCGATTACAATGACACAATTCGGCCGCTATGCGGTCTCTATCGGTGCTGCTGCACTGATTTTAAAAGAAATTTTTCGCGAGCCACAGGTTAATAAAAAGTTTGGTTTTTAATTAGTGTCTGTCTGAAAACTCGTGTTTTTCCGTAACGCAGACTTTCCAGTCTGCGAGTTTGATTTTAATAAAGGGCTAAGTTCTTATTTTAGGTAAAATACTCGTCGACCGGAAGGTCGACGTTACGATTCAGCCAACTTTCCGGACAGACTAATTAGTGGTTGAACGAAATCCCTTGTTTAGCGAAATTCGACTGCGTCGAATTTCTGTCCCCTCCTGAAGGCTCTCGGTTTCAGAAATGTAACAACTATTATAATCGCGTTACATAATTTATGGAACTGACTTTAGTTAGAAATTTTTTTCTCCCCTTCCCTTTTTTTATAAGGGAAGGGGCCGGGGGATGGGTTAAACTCCCGCCGAATCAAAGCTCATAACGGGAATAAATTAAGTATGTTAAGGGTGCTTAAATTAAATTTTCCTATTTGGCGGTCTTTTACCCATCCCCTAACCCCTTCCCTAAAAAAATAGGGAAGGGGGACTTAAAGCTTTCGTTATCAAAAAAGTAGAGTTTAATCAAATATATTTGGAGGAATCGACAAGCTGATTTATTTTCAATAAATGCAAATAACTTTAACAGGAACAAATAATTAAACTGTTAACATTTTGAAATCGAGAGTGTTCAGCCTGAAGGCTCTCGGTTTCAGAAATGTAACAACTATTATAATCGCGTTACATAATTTATGGAACTGACTTTAGTTAGAAATTTTTTTCTCCCCTTCCCTTTTTTTATAAGGGAAGGGGCCGGGGGATGGGTTAAACTCCCGCCGAATCAAAGCTCATAACGGGAATAAATTAAGTATGTTAAGGGTGCTTAAATTAAATTTTCCTATTTGGCGGTCTTTTACCCATCCCCTAACCCCTTCCCTAAAAAAATAGGGAAGGGGGACTTAAAGCTTTCGTTATCAAAAAAGTAGAGTTTAATCAAATATATTTGGAGGAATCGACAAGCTGATTTATTTTCAATAAATGCAAATAACTTTAACAGGAACAAATAATTAACCTGTTAACATTTTGAAATCGAGAGTATTCCTCCTTAGTAAGGAGGGGACAGAAATTCGACGCAGTCAAATTTCAGGGGAGGTTGTTTTCGGACAAATTCCAGGTAATTAATGCCTGAACGAAAACTACGGTTGTCGAGCGAAACGAGTCACCGGGTGTTTTGAATGGTCATTGATTTTTTTGATGCCAAAGACACCCGGTGGTAACCGAACACAGGAATATCAAGTTTGGAGTTCAAGCTTTAGCTTGACAAAGCGTTCTTACAGCGCTGCGCCTTTGCAGCCCAAAGGCTGAACTTAAGCGATCACAGGATGTCTTTTATTTCGACATTCATTATTCAAAATTCGATATTCGATATTCAATTTATTCATATTGTTACACCCTTAACCTGACGGCAATGGGGTGCAGAGGAGAATTTTTAACCCCGACTTGACTCAATTTTCCCTCACCTTCACCCTTGCTCCTCTGCTCCCCAGCACCGCTGCTTCCGGCTATACCCGAGGATTAAAGTAATGCGAACAAAATCTAAAACGCAAAAAAATAACCCTTAACGAGTATATTTAAGGAGGTCAAAGCCATGAAATATTTTAAAATGTACCAACCGTTTTTATGGACAATGATAATCGGTCTTTTAATAATTTTACCGACACTGGTTAAAGCCCAGGACAGCCAAAACTGCACCCTAATCGGTCGCTGGGCTCACGGACCTTGTTACGCCATCGATGCTGTGGATAACATTGCCTATTTCGGTGATGGGGGATATCTTCGAATTATGGATTTTTCTGATCCTGCCAACCCGGTTGAGTTGGGGAGGATGCTAACGCAGTCGATTATCAAAGGCATAGTCGTGAGTGGCAATTACGTGTACCTCGTAGATGACCGCGAAGTTTTGCATGTTTTAGATATATCGGATCCAGCCAACCCGGTTGAAACGGCAGCTTTAGCTTATGAAGGCTATTTCGGATGTATGGATCTGAATGGTAATTATCTTTACCTGGCAATTGGTGGCAAAGGTTTGTATATCCTTGATATATCCGATCCAGCCAATCCCGTTGAACAAAGTCTGCTCCCAATCGGTTACTGGATGTACGATATTGCCGTTGACGGGAATTATGCTTATGTCGTCGAATACGAAAACGGACTGCATATTATTGATATCTCCGATCCATCCACTCCGGCAGAGGCCGGTTCATATCTTTATGGAGTCAGCACCCGTGCCGTGGCTGTCAGTGGTAATTATGCCTACCTTGGGACAAGCGGCTTTCTGCGGATCATCGATGTTACCAATCCAGCCGGTCCGACGGAGATCGGCTCTTACATGGGCGGAAGTGTCGCTTGTGACATCGCCTTGAGTGGCAATTATGCTTATGTAACTTTCAGTAGCAATGGCTTAAAGATCGTTGATGTTTCTGATCCAGCCAATCCTGCCGCAAAAGGTAACTTTTATACTAGTGGTAATGCTGATCTTGTCGCAGTGGGCAGTAATACTGTTTATATAAGTATTGAGAGCGGAGGTTTGTATGTCCTCGATGTTACGGATCCTGCCAACCCAACAGCAGCCGGAATATATACAACGGGCGCTTCCAGGGACATCACCGTAAGCGGCAATTATGCTTATGTGGCAAACAACATCCGGGGATTAAGTATCATCGATGTATCTGACCCATCAAATCCCATAGATGCCGGATTTTTCAATACTCCCGGTTGGTCTCAGGATGTTGATCTGGCAGGAAATTATGCTTATGTAGCGGATGGTGGGAAAGGCTTGCGTATCATCGATGTCTCTGACCCGGGCAGTCCATCTGAAACAGGTTTTTTTGATACTGAAGACAATGCTAAAAGTGTTGTCGTTGACGGCATCTATGCCTATATAGCGGATGACGATAGCGGTTTGTGCATCATCGATGTTTCCGATCCATCGAGTCCTTTTGAAATCGGTTTCTTTGATACCCAGGGCGAAGCTCGGGGAGTGGCTGTGCACGCCAATTATGCTTACGTTGCGGACGGACCGGAAGGTTTACGCATCATTGATATCTCGGATCCAGCCAATCCTTCGGAAGTGGGATTTTTTGATACCGAAGAATTCGCACACGATGTTGCAGTAGCCGGTCAATACGCTTATATTGCGGATGATTTAGAGGGCTTGCGTATCATCGATGTCTCGGATCCGTCAAGCCCATCCGAAATCGGGTTCTTTGATGATAATTGGGGTTCTTCATACGAGGTTTCCGTGAATGAGAATTATGCCTACGTGGCGGATGGAACACGAGGATTGAGCGTTATCGATGTCTCCGATCCTTTCAATCCGATGGAAGTTGGCTATTTTAATACCGGCAATGACGCAGTAGGAATAGCCGTGACAGGGAATTACGCTTATGTGGCGGACGAAGCGGACGGCGTTTATATCATCCGCTTTGATTCAACATCGGTTAGTGTGCAGGATAATTTTCATTCGACAGTTCCCACTGAATTTGTGTTGGAACAGAATTATCCCAACCCGTTTAATCCGCAAACAACAATTTCCTACCGGTTACCGAAATCCGGAATGGTTAACATTGCTGTTTATAATGCTGCCGGTCAATTAGTTGAAACGTTAGTGAATGAAAGGAAAAGCGCCGGTTATTTTTCAATTGATTGGAAGGCTCCGCAAAACGGTATGAGTTCCGGTATTTATTTCTACCGGATTGTGGCTGGGGAGTATTCGGAAGTTAAAAAGTGTATTCTTTTAAGGTAATTAGTAAGAGTTCAGTGAACACCGTAGGTACAAGACATTTTTTCGTTAATCAATGATTTATCTGATCACTAATTATTTAATTTCTAATTGACCTAATTTATCTAATTGATCTAAAAAAATCCCAATAACCAAAATCGTTCTGCATATTAATTGGTTTGTCGTGTAACAGCCGAACCTCGCACTATATGATACTTGAAGCTGGTCATTGGATCCGATTGTTCATTTTTTAGGTTAATTAGAGCAATTAGAAATTAGGTTAATTTTAACCGTTCACCGGGGAACAATAATTACATCCCCCTGGCCCCCTTCAAAGGGGGAATTATTGGAAGTCCCCCTTTGAAGGGGGATTTAGGGGGATGTTAAGCATTTCAAATTACCCTCTGAACGGATACGAATTTTGAAATTTTACAAATTTCCAATGTAAATGAATCAATAAAATATTATCAAAGTAAATAACTTTTTCATGAAGACAAAAAAACGAGGTACACCATGAAAATTTCATTAAAATTAGTGTATGTTTTATTAGCTTTCTATTTCTGGGGAGGCGATACATTCATCTTTGCCCGGTCAAACTTATCAATCCATAGTTCAAAAAATAAATCACAATTCGTGACAAAAACAAGTGGTAATCTTATCAGGATTAATGACGATACCGGCGATGCAGACCAGGGAATGCCGGAAATTGCTATGAATAAATATGGATATACTGTTATTTGCTGGATGGATTATCGTGCCGGCAGCAGTGTTGATATTTATGCGCAATTGTTTGATAAAACGGGGTTTACCATCAAAAAAAATTTTAGGGTAAACGACAATCCGGGAACTTCCGGAAATAATCCGGATGTCGCCATGGACAATCTCGGTAATTTTGTAATCGTATGGGAAGATTACCGCAATGGTGAATCAGACATTTTCTCCCAACGTTTCCAGGCAAACGGCGATCCGGTTGGTGTTAATATTAAAGTTAATGATGATGCGCCTGACAATGATAATTTATATCCAAAAGTTGCTGTGGATGGAGACGGTAATTTTGTAGTAGTTTGGGAAGATCAGCGAGCATCACCACGAAGTATTTATGCACAACGTTTTAATAATGCAGGTGCGAGAGTTGGTTCCAATTTCAAGGTAAACGATATTGATGGTTTTAGTAATGGATCCCCTGTTATTGATATGAATGAAAGCGGGATATTCGTTATCGCCTGGACGCATTGGCTTGCTTCTTTAAAAAGTCAAATTTATGCACAGCGTTTTAGCGGCGATGGTACGTTTTCAGGCAGTAACTTTGCCGTTAGTAACTACCCTGATGATCTTGTAATGGCTTATTCTCCCACGATTGCCGTGAAAGAAAATGGAGATTTTATTGTTGGCTGGACAAAGGAAGATTATGTAACATTAGATCATACAATATTTGAGCGAATTTTCAACCGGCAAGGTACGCCAATATCCGGTCAATTTGAATTAACGGACGGAAATGAAGGTTTCCCAGCCGCATTTGTCAATCCGGATGGAAGCTATGGTGTTTTATGGGAGGACACCAGAGAGTGGGGAATTTCTGCTCAAATAATTAACGCTAACGGGGGATTAATTGGCAGCAGTTTTAAAATTCATGATTTATATTTTCCAAACAGCCAACCCTGTATTGCAATTGATAACAGAACCATCTCTGTTATCGCCTGGCAGGATAATGGAGCCGATGATGGCGGATTAAATATTTACGCCACTGCACTTGGGCCGCTTATCCCTCTGAATCTTGTGGCGGGTGACGGTTTTGATGGTATTGTGCCTTTATCATGGGATCAAATTTATGCAACACCAGGCATAATAAAATATAACATTTATCGAAGCGCTGCATCAGGCGGACC
This sequence comes from Methanosarcinaceae archaeon, assembly GCA_052361145.1. GTDB lineage: Archaea > Halobacteriota > Methanosarcinia > Methanosarcinales > Methanosarcinaceae > Methanovorans. Next base: position 1,153 of record JBQVMC010000075.1, on the reverse strand, counting down.
ATATACAAAAGTTAGCTCGGTTAATCTTTCGGATCGTGGTGTCCTGGGAAATTTAATGCGGGATTGGATTGACACAGACGTCACCAATGGCACGAGCTATTATTATGTGGTAACAGCAGATATCTCAGGCCGGGAAAGTAGCTTCTCAAACGAAGTAAGTGCCACACCGTCGTCAGTTGGCTATGACATTCGTTCCGGCTGGACTGTTTCATCGCCTGTAATTGATGGTTCGATTAGTTCAGGTGAATGGGACAATGCCGTCGCTGTTGATATAACCAATCCATCTGCGCCACAGCCAATCACTCTCCGTGTGATGAATGATGCAAATAATCTTTATTTGGCAATAGATGATCTCAACGATGAAAATATCAATGCGGGAAATATGTTGGGAATTCTATTCGATGAAGATCACAATCGTGTTTGGGACGTAACCGGCCCCAGTGAAGAAGGGCTTATTACTATTAATAGTACAGCAGCTTCATTTGTAGGATATTGGGGTGAATATCCAAACAGTTTGGGCGCTGATATGCCCAAATCAGCACCTGGTGTGGAAAAAGGAATTTCCTATGCAAGCGGCAATGTTCAGTATGAAGTCAGGTTTGATTTAACTTCCAGCCCTTTGAACGCAGTTCCTGGCGAGACTATCGGGTTTGCTGTTTGGATAAGTGATCCCGGCAATTTCTATCCCTATCATTATGGCAATTCAGCAGAATGGCCGGCTGGAATGCTTTGGGAATGTGCAACTCCCCTGGGTAATTTAATCCTTGCAGAAACTACCGGTATTGTTGACAATCAAATTGGCAAGAATTCCCCGGCACATTATTATTTGAGCCGGAATTATCCCAATCCATTCAACCCGCAGACAACAATTGAATACCACCTGCCGCAAACCTCCGAAGTTGTGTTAACCATTCACAATACATTAGGTCAGAAAATTCGGCGGTTGGTTCATGGAATAAAAGCAGCCGGGCAATATTCAGTTCATTGGGACGGCTGTGATGAATTGGACGTGCCAGTGGCTTCGGGCATCTATTTTTATCAGATTCAGATGGGAGACTATTCAGCGGTGAGAAAAATGTTGTTGTTGGAGTAAGAGTGAAGGTATGCGCAAAGATTTTATAGAACATAGCGCAGCAAGCTGCAATTTTCAAAT
>JBQVMC010000074.1:0-9888 GCA_052361145.1 Methanosarcinaceae archaeon | reverse complement strand
AGCGCGCTGGTGTCAGGTGTACTACATAGAAATGCAGCAAAATACCGGCTAAACTCAGTATAGCAAAACTGCCGTGTACGAACTTCAAGGAAATTATTATCGATTTTGGTAGTATTGATGTGAAAAACCATGGTATCCAGATAATAATACCTGTAACTCCCATGATCAGGGCATCAAAGATCGCAACACTGAAAATATCGATCTTTTCAAGCCAGTTGTACTTGCGGTATCCTTCGGGCTGCTTTCCTATGTGGAATGCATATAAGACATCCTTTACAGCTGCCTTGCCATCATGGAGACCGGGAAGTACATTTTTCAATGGTGTAAAATCGATGAATGCCAAATAGAGTGCAAAATAAATCGTATAATATAATGCTGATGCAACGAGTGCAATTCCGGCAACCCGGTGAATGTACATCATCTTTGAAAGACCTATAAGTTCAGGAATCCACCCGAGTTCCCGGGGAAATATAAGTGAAATTCCTGTGATATATAATATCATAATCGAAAGTGCACACACTGTATGTACTCCAATCTGTGCTTCTGAAAAACGTTCTATCATCTTAGCTGACATGGTTCACCTCACTAATTTCTAATAAGCCTAAGATGTACAATTAATGTTAAGAATGTCAGGAAGCATGCTCCGCACACAACAATAAGTGTAAGTCCGAGCTTTACCAAACCAAGTAGTTCGTATTCGGTACCTGTCATTAATGGAAGCGATGTGTCCGGTGTATTGTATGCTGACACTAAACCCATGAGCAACCATACAATTACAATGGTAATAACACATGCAATGAAACTAATATTTGATTTTGAAACCATTTTTATTCTCCTGCTAACACCATCGGATGTAAACCTGTTATTCAGCCGCCATTTCAAGTTGTTTAATAACTACGGTAATCGTATTTCTTAAACGCTGCTCATTCAGTATTTTCAAATCAGGTGATACGTATTTGTTTATTTCAAACTTTTTTGGTATTTCCTTTGTATTGAAATCCAGAGCTTTATCAAGCGTTCCTTCTTTAGGAGATACTCCCAAAAAGTTCACATTTAAGAAAGTTCCCATCACATGCGCTTTTATCTCGATCCTCTCAAGGTGTGATTCAGAGTTAATATACACCATATTGTGGGATTCGACGCCGAAATTTTCTTCAATTCCATTCCAGCCGTGCTCTTCCATTAATTGATGAATGGCAACGATGAGATATTTATCCTTCGCTGATGCCGCTGTATCACCTTTTCCTGTGCTGTGGTCACTCATAATAATACATCCTTTATAACAATAATGAATTTTCAAATTCTATATCAGTCACTGGTCGACAATACTTATATCTTTCGAAATCCACTCAATAACGATGATTTAATAACAATAATTACTTTGAGTATAACCATGAGCTCAAAGATTGTTGTAATCATCGGATTAATGCTGGTTTTACTTGCATCCTTATTGTCGGCCGGATGTCTGGACCAAAAAGCGGATGAATATGAATTTATAGGTGACACAAAATCATATCATGAATCTCGGGCCATAATGGATACAATTGTAACCATTGGAGTTCTTGATACCAATGAAACACATGCATTGGAATCCATAAACCGGGCATTTGTTAAGATATATTATGTAGACGACCTTATGAGCTCATACAAAAATAACAGTGAACTTAGTATCCTGAATAGCCAGGGATATCTGGACAATGCAAATCCTGACTTCGTTTATGTGCTTAAACGCTCAATGTATTATTCAGGGATCAGTAATGGTGCCTTTGATATTACCATAAAACCCATACTTGACTTGTGGAAAAGTAAGTATAGCCCAGGTGGCACATACATGCCTCCCATTCCTTACGAGATCAACGAAACGCTGGAACTTGTTGACTATTCAAACATCACGTTTAATGGTAGCAACATCACACTACGACCAAATATGAGTATCGTACTCGGTGGAATAGCAAAAGGATATTCTGTAGACATGGCAATTGAGTCCCTCAAGCTTGATGGCATCAAAAGCGGCTTTGTGAATGCCGGGGGAGATGGACGGTTTATTGGTTTTAACGAACAGGATGTGCCATGGAACATCGGGTTGCAGAATCCAGATAAAAGTGGCGCAGCAGTCATAATCATGCACCTAAGTGATATGTCTGTCGCAACAAGTGGTAACTATGAACGCTATTTCAGTGATGCCGCAAAAGTCTCTCATATTTCAGACCCAAGAACCGGATATTCATCAATGGAACTGATAAGTGCCACCGTAATAGCAGATACCGCGATGGGTGCTGATGCTCTTGCGACAACAGTTTTCGTGCTGGGTGAAGAGGCGGGAATTGATCTCATCGAGAGTCTTGATGGTATTGAGTGCCTGATAATCACAGATGATAAGAGGATAGTGCGCTCAAGCGGATTTAATGAATACGAGATCGAGCAGAAAACAACCTAGTATATAGATGTGATACGCTACTCACTTTAACCGTACTTTATGCAAAGTTTCATATATCGGACCCTCCGGGGTCAGTGTGCTTTTCTTGAGTTTGATTGTATCTAAATGGAATGTACCGATCCCTATATCCTTTAGTTCATTTAGGACTTTTAGTAATGCTTCCTTGTCTTTTTTTGGTATGTATTTCACGCGGGCAAGTGTTGCGTGGGCAGTGTAGACATTCCTGTCTTTTTTGAATTTGAACGACTTGAGTAACGATTCAACGTTGTCATGAAGTTCCCTGAAATTACCTTCTGCACCAAGCCATATCACTTTTATATGTTGGGGCTTTGGAAATACTCCGATATTCTGTATCTTCGCGTCAAATGACAGCATATTTACTTCATCTAACGCCACTGCAATCTGTTCTATCTTGTTCTCATTTACGTCCCCTAAGAACTTTAGTGTGATGTGAACCAGCTTCGGGTCAACGGGTTTTATATTGAAGTCCTTAAACTTTGACTGGACTTGAGTGATCTTTTCCACATAATCCTGCGGAAAGTCTACTGCGACAAAAGTACGTATCATGCATTTACCTCTATTGATGCTTTATCCGGTGCGTTTTCATTGACTATTTCCGGTCGTTTGACCTAAATTTATATTTATGATGAAGTACAATTGTGTCTTACAATTAAGGTTATTAAATTATTGATAATAGTACAAATAGTTCAGTATCATTGGGGATGAAATGGATACCACCAATATAGTTGTAAGATCGGCAATACATTTAGCTGAAGAGATAAAGGCTTCTGCGATAATGGTATCAGGTGATATCCGGTTTGATGGAATTACCACAAGCATTCCTGTCTATTTTGCATCAGTAAAATCAAAGAGTTTGATAGACAACCTGATCTCGTCGGGCGTCGATAAAAAGCGACATTCCACCGAATTTTTTGATATAGTTACCCGGGAAACTGCTACAAAGATTGAACATGTTGAGAATACGGCAGCGATAGAACAGATGGTCGGACAATTGAATTCCGGCATTGTTGTTGGAATTGTCGGTACAAAGGATTCCACTGCTATTGTGATACATGATCTCAGTGATAATCCTTTGATCAAAACAATGCAGGAGTGTGAGGAGAGGTTGTCACCCTATGTCATAAGAGCAGTTCTCAAAATTGCTTTTGATGTTGCTACAACCGGACGTGAAGGGAAACAGGTCGGTACTGCATTCATTGTAGCAGATGTGGATGAAGTGATGAAACGATCACACCAGATGATCTTAAATCCCTACGCTGGACATGCAAAAAAGGAACGAGATATCCTGAATAAACAAAATTGGGAATCTGTTAAAGAGTTTGCCCAACTTGACGGCGTTTTTATAATGTCAGAAAAGGGTATCATTGAATCTGCCGGCAGGTACCTTGATGTTGACGCAAAGGACATCGTAATTGACAAAGGGCTTGGTGGACGCCATGTCTCTGCTGCCGCAATTACAAGAGACACCGTTGCAATCGCAGTCACAGTTTCAGAATCAGGAGGAGTTATTCGCATATTTATGGATGGAAAGGAAAGAATGTGCATCGAATCTGCCGAAGGTACAGTTCATTGGCAGTGATCAATCGAAATTGTAAAAACCATCGCCACAATTTTACTATTTTTAGGCAGTGTGTGATTGTCTATTTGTAGACTAACCAATCTATCAATAACGTATGATTGAAAACATCAGATGTTCTCGTTCTGGTACCTTCCTGAATATCCCTCTTCGACCTCGGCATTTAGTTGATAAAACAGCAACTGCATCACGCGAGCATTCTTTTCGACCTTAAAGCCTGCGGGATTATGCACAACAAGCATACATTCACTGCGCCCGCGATAACCTGCATCCCATATGGCTGTCTCAAGAGTCGCACCGCATCGAAGCAGGCTTGACCTTGGTTTTGCAATAGCAGCCAGGTTTTTTGGTATGTTCACGATCTCATTTAAGAGTATTTTATAGGATCCCTGCTGGAGTGTTACCCATCCTTCGCTGTCAAATTCGATGATCTCGCTGCCAGGGATCACGCGCTTTGAGTTGTCATGATCAACTGTTCCTATGCCGGTGAGTTTTTCGACTTGTTTTAGAGTCATTTCAACGCCGTTTGGTTGCGTTTGGAGATTGGGATCTTTCATATTTTCTACAAGCGGTGGCGTTGCGGAGATCAATTTGGTGAGTTCATTTTTGGATAATAGGGTCATAATGGTTGTATAGGTATGATTGGTTATTATCATTGCGTTTGAAGTATCCACTTCAAAAAGCAGGGTAAAATTTATATTAGGATTATCAAAACCAAGTGTCTGAGCAACTTTTGATTTCAAAATGGAGGCAGATACCCTTAGATTTGAAGCGGATATGATTTTTTTTCAATGACGGATTTTAACAAAGTTTAGAATAGATGTATCACAAAAGCTATGTTATAGCCACAATAAATGTGATGAAGATATTGTATGGGTATGTTTATTTATGCATGTATTTATCTCTAATTTCGTGTTTACACGTAAGGTATTTGCACAATAGATACATTCTACGACATTAATTGTATACTATTATTACTTTAGATCTACAAAAAACTATTCTTCAAGTCAAAGACGGAGCATACAAATGGCAGGAACAATTGAAGCATTTCTAAAAGAACAGCGCAGGTTCGAACCGTTCAAAGAATTTGCCAAACAGGCAAACATGAACGATCCCAATGTCTACAAAAGGGCAGAGGATGATCTTGAAGGATTCTGGGACGAACTTGCAGGCAATATCGATTGGTACAAGAAATGGGATACTGTTTTAAACTGGGAACCGCCACATGCGCAGTGGTTCACAGGCGGGAAACTCAATGCTTCGTATAATTGTCTTGACCGCCACATAAAAAAACGCGGTGATAAGACCGCGATCCTGTGGGAAGGCGAGATGGGAAAGGTCAGGAGATACACATATCGTGAGCTACTTGATGAAACAGAACGGTTCGCAAACTCGCTCAAAGATCTTGGCATCAAAAAAGGTGATATTGTAACCATATACCTGCCAATGATCCCTGAAGCGGCAATCGCAATGCTTGCATGTGCACGGATCGGTGCGCCCCATAGCGTTGTCTTTGCCGGATTCTCTGCCGATGCACTTGCGCAGCGTGTAATTGATGCAAAGAGTAAGTTCGTCATCACATGTGATGGTTATTCACGCCGCGGAAAAATACTTGACCACAAAGGAAAAACCGACAAAGGAATTGAAAAAACAAAGGAATTGAAAAAGGTCATTGTGGTTAAACATGCAAACAACGATGTCGAAATGAAGTCTGGCAGGGATGTATGGTGGCATGACCTTATTGAATCTGCAGAACCTTTGTGTCAGCCTGAGGTCATGGATTCCGAGGATATGCTCTTTTTGATGTACACAAGCGGTACTACCGGAAAGCCAAAAGGTGTTGTGCACACCACAGGCGGATACATGGTCGGAACCCATGTAACAGCGAACTGGATATTCGACCTGAAAGAAAATGACGTGTACTGGTGCACGGCTGATGTCGGCTGGATCACAGGTCATTCCTATATTTTATACGGTCCGCTGTCTAACGGCTCAACTGTTGTCATGTACGAAGGCGCCCCCGATTATCCGGATAAGGATCGTTTCTGGGAGATCATTGAAAAATACAAGGTTACGATTTTTTATACTGCACCCACTGCGATTCGGGTATTTATGAAATGGGGTGCGGAAATACCGGCAAAACACGATCTGTCGTCACTGCGCCTGATCGGTTCTGTTGGCGAACCCATTAATCCGAGTGCGTGGTTGTGGTATTACGAAAACATCGGCGGTAGCCGCTGTCCTCTTGTAGATACATGGTGGCAGACCGAAACAGGTATGGCTATTATCACGCCCCTGCCCGGTTTAACGACATTAAAACCCGGAAGTGCGACAAAACCATTCCCGGGAATTGATGCAGCAGTTCTTGATGATGCAGGTAATGAAGTAGCGCGAGGAAATGGCGGTTATCTTGCTATTCGTACACCATGGCCAAGTATGATACGTGCGGTCTATCAGGATGAGGGGAAATTCATTGGCACCTACTGGAGTAAGTGGGGTGTTGGGACATATCTTACAGGTGATGGTGCACGTCAGGATGAGGATGGATGTTTTTGGGTGCTTGGGCGTGTAGATGATGTGATTAAGGTCGCAGGGCATCGTCTCGGGACTATGGAAATTGAGAGTTCACTTGTATCGCATTCGGCTGTAGCTGAGGCTGCGGTTGTAGGTAAATATGATGAATTAAAAGGCGAAGTGATATTCTGTTATGTGACTCTTGAAGAGAATACGGTCGAGAGTGAAGAACTTATGAAGGAACTTGTCCGGCATGTTGCAGATGAGATCGGTCCGATTGCGCGCCCGCAGGGAATTGTGTTTGCAAATGACCTGCCAAAAACGAGAAGTGGAAAGATTATGCGAAGGATTCTAAAGGCTATTGCCGATGGGACGGACGTGGGTAATATTACAACTCTGCAGAATCCGGAGACTGTAGAGGTACTTAAGAGGAAGGTCGCGGAATTTTAAACCGCTATAAGCGGGGATTTTCAACCGGGGTTGACAATTATTATTCATGCCTCGCAAAATCTGTAAAAAACAGTTTTTTTATAAGATGTGGGCAATGGATTTATGATGCTTTTAAAAATCAAAAAATATCTTGATGATTCAAAATCAAAAAAAGAATTGGACTATGAATGGGCAAAAGTTCATGCCGGTAGTTTAGTTCTAAAAGATCCTTCCATGAATTTAGATGAGATAAAACATCTTCTCAGTGAAGGTATGAAGGAGGATATTCAAAACAAGGTGGATTTTAACTATTTTAGTCCCACAGAATTCAAAGAAACAAAATTTATTATAATTCATAAAGAAAAGATTAAGTCAACTCAGAATTATTTCAATTTTGAATCAAAATTTGAAACAGAAATCGGTGATAAAAGAATAACAAAAAAAGCAGAAAATTGGATTATTCAGTTCCCTTTTTTTGACTGGAAAATGTATGCTTTGAAATTGCTTTCCAATATAACTTATTTAAATGAGGATAAAATCGACAAAAAACTTGAAGATATGACAAAGTTCATGTCAGGTTTGGATAATTATGTGATTTCTAATATCGAAGGTATTGAAAAAAGTTCAAATCATTTATTCTATCCACTGAATAAATCATTGAAAATACATGAAAATTTCATTTTATCACAGGATCTCATATCGTCTGATGATCGAAGCATTGTTTTTATTGATGACATGGTCGGAACAGGCAATCAGGTTATCAATTATATTAAAAAGTTGAAGAGAGATGGGAAAATTGGGGATCAGAAGTTATATTATTTTGCAATTGTCGGATTAAAAGATGGTATTAATAAGATCGAAAATAGCAGATTATTTGAAAAGGTCGAAGCTAATATAGTGATATCCAATGCTGCTTTTGACACTGGTTTTATATTTACAGCTGAAGAAAGCGGAATAGCAAAAGATATGGCATATAGTATTGGTAAACAGCTAACCGAAAGAAAAAACAAAATTGATCCATTAGGTTACAAGAATTCCGGAACTTTAGTTTTTTTCAGGCATAACAGTCCGAATAATAGTTTGCCTATCTTTTGGGCAAGTGGAAAATGTAAAATTTTAGAGGCATTGGATGAGGACACAGAAGTAAATTGGACACCGCTATTTCCACGCAAACAAAAACCCAAAACCTCCGTACCAAAACCAGTTCCTGATAAAACTATATTTTATGTTCCTTTACAGAAAAACCCATTTTTTACTGGTCGAGAGAACTACATAAAAAGTTTACATGATACTCTTAAATCTAATGGAGTTACAGCACTGTCGCAAACCCGGGCGATCAGTGGACTTGGCGGGATCGGAAAAACGCAAACTGCTGTTGAATATGCATACAGGTATAAAGATGAATACAAATACATTTTCTGGGTAAATGCCGATTCAAAGGAATCTTTAATATCAAGTTTTGTTACAATTGCCGGTTTATTAAACCTACCAGTTAAAAATGATACAAAGCAAGAGCTTATAGTTGACGCTGTAAAACACTGGTTTAATACCAATCTTGATTGGCTATTAATTTTTGATAATGCTGATGATCCAAAGTTTGTTGAAGATTTTATCCCTGTTCAACCGAAAGGCTACATAATATTAACATCCAGAGCACAGATCTTTAGCAATCTTGGTATAATGAACCCTCTAAATATGGACGAAATGTCGCCAGACGAATGCAAAAATTTTTTGCTTACACGAACCGGACGAAATGATATTAAATTTGATCAAAACGAAATTAATGCAATTGAACAACTTGGAAAGGAACTTGAATATTTTCCACTGGCATTAGAACAAGCGGGAGCTTACATACATGAAAAAAGTTCAGGGTTTAATGACTACCTCACCAGTTATCGCAGCATGGGCTTAAAGTTTCTTGAACGAATAAAACCTGATAAATATGAGAAATCTGTGGCAACCACATGGTCTTTAAATTTTGAGCAGGTCAAACGAACTTCTGGTGCTGCAATCGATTTATTATATGCCAGTGCTTTTTTGAGTCCTTATAGTATTCCACTTAAGCTAATCACGAATGGAGCCAGTGAGCTTGGTCCGGTTCTTTCAAAATCACTTATTAACGTTGGATCATGTCCACATATTCTTGATGAAATCCTTGAACCACTATCAAAATATTCACTGATCAAACGTGATCCGGGTTCATCAACATACAGCATTCATCGCATGGTTCAAACAGTTTTGAAAGATGAAATGGACAGTGATGCCAGACGCCAGTGGGCAGAGCGCACAGTAAAAGCTGTAAACAAAGCATTTCCTGATGTAGAGTTTGAGACCTGGGTTATTTGTGAGTGGATGATCCCACATGCTGAAGCCTGTGCTAAAATCATAAAAGATTGGAATTTCCAGTTCCAAGAAACAGCAGAATTACTCAACAAAGCCGGGAATTACTTAAAAGCACGGGGACTTTACGGAGAGGCTAAGCCATTTTTAGAACATGCATTGAGTCTCTGGGAAAAAAGTACCCCGAAGGATCATTCAGGTTTGGCTAAAACACTCAATGATTTAGCCGGCCTTTGTCGCGATCAGGGGAAATACGATGAAGCAGAGGAATTATATGATGATGCTTTAACTATCAGGAAAAAAGTTCTGGAAAAGGATGACCCGGATATAGCGGAAACGCTTAATGATTTAGCCTTACTTTATCAACATCAAGGGAGATACGATGAAGCAGAGGAATTATACAATAAGGCTCTCGATATACAAAAAAAGGTACTCGGTGAGGAACATCCGGGTTTGGCTGCAACATTCAACAATTTAGCCGGCCTTTATCAAGATCAAGGGAAATACGATGAAGCAGAGGAATTATACAATAAGGCTCTCGATATACAAAAAAAGGTACTCGGTGAGGAAC
>JBQVMC010000073.1:0-9951 GCA_052361145.1 Methanosarcinaceae archaeon | reverse complement strand
AATCCGTCTTTGACCAATATTCGCCAGTTGACGTTAGGCTTAAAAAATATTGATCCGGATGGTGGTGAAATCGGCCCATCTGGAAGCGATACACTCGAAGCTAAAACCGAGGCGATTGAGGTGTGGTTTAACGAATTGCGGCTATCCGGTATCAAGAAAGATAAAGGTATGGCCAAGCGGATCAATATCGATGTGGCATTGGCCGATTTGATCAAATTCAATGCCGGCATTGACGAACAGGACGCTGATTTTCACACAATATCTCAACGCTTCGGCTCTGGCAATAACAAACAGAGCTTTCGATATAGCGGCAGTATTTCTCTGGGCAAGCTTTTGCCGAATTCATGGGGCTTTGCATTACCACTTAATTACACTTACACCGAGAGCAAGTCCTTTCCAAAATATTTGCCCGGAAAAGATATTCTGTATGATCGTTCCCGAAAAGAGGATCAGGATCGAAGTCGCACCGAGAATATAAGCCAGGGTTTTGGCATATCATTCAGAAAGTCGACCCGATCAAAGAATTTCTTTATGAAACATACGCTGGATAAGTTCTCGGTGAGTTATAATGAATCCGAGAGCGAGGGCAGCAACTCATCCACACTGAAGCAGACCAACAAAAGCCAATCCGCGAAAATTTCATTTAGTATCGACTTCGGGAAAAATAAGTATTTCATGCCTTTTAAATGGCTGGGAAGGGGACCGATTGTTAAAAATTTGAGTGAAGTAAAGTTCTTCTACGTTCCATCGGCCTTTAATACGAATATCTCGGGAACAAAAAACCGGCAGTATTCAATGACGCGTCCCAGAAACGAAACTGAAGAAGGAATCGAGAAAGATATCCAAAAATTTACTATTAGCCGGAGTTTTAAATTTGGTTATAAGCCTATCGAAAGCATGAGCTTTGATTACAATCGATCTTATGCTTCCGATATGCGAAATCCCGTACCAACACCGGCTGACGAGCTTTTAAGTTTAAATTTCGGAACGAATCTGAATATAAATCAAACGTTTTCAACCCAGTTTAACCCGAAATTTTCGCGCTGGCTGACCACAACCTTAAAATTTTCAAGCGGCTTTAAATGGAGCAATAATCTGCAACAACGCGAAACCGGGAAGAGCTCGCAGAATGATAATAATATCACAGCCTCTTTGAATTTTGATCCGAACAAGATGATACAATCATTATTCAATACCAAAAAAACTTCCGGCAGAAGAAGTCAATCCACTCGAGGGCGACGAACTCCCGGGAAAAAAGGCAAAGATCAAAATGGTAAAAGGGGAGATAAAGATAAACCGGAAAAAAGCGGACCATTTTTTCTCATTAAATGGCTTGATACAGGCACGAGCAAAATCCAGAAAATCAGCGGTAATTATAGCAAGCGTACCAATAACAGCGATATGGGACTGGAAGATGGCTTGCCGACTTATGAGTATCAATTCGGCATGTCGCGCGACCCTGGAATCGGAAAAGTCGAGATTGTAGGAAAAAGAAATTCGCGTTATTCTGAAAATAATTCTTACAATCTGCAGTCCGGCCTGAATCTCATGAAGAATTTAAGCGTCACCTTGAAATATAAAGCGACTATTGACAGAGCGGACGGCGCTACGGCTACCGGCGGAGAATCTCAGTCCTGGCTGAAGACGGATAATATTAATACTGCGGTTCCGACCTGGACCGTAAGATGGTCTGGCCTGGAGAAAATTGCGTTTTTCAAAAAATTCGTTCGACGCGTAAGCCTTGATCACCAATATTCAGGCGATAAGAAATCAAAATGGACGAACAGCATTGATAATAAAACCAGCGAAACCTATTCGCGCAATTTTCGCCCGCTTATTGGGATGAGTTTGTCTTTAAAGCATGATATTTCAATGAATATTAAATACAATACGACTTGCCAGGAAAGCAAAATGCTATCGAGAGGCGCGGGTGGTAATCGCAATTCGAGTTCCGATATCTCGTTTACAGCAAACTATTCGAAAAGCACCGGTTTCAGGATTCCGATTCCAATCTGGCCATTCAAGAACCGGGAATTTAAGAATAAAATGGATGTTGCGCTGACATTTTCGATGAGCAACCAAAAAACCGAACAAAACCGAATTGGCGATAAATGGGAACCCACCGATGAAACCGAACGCTATACCTTTAAACCAAGTATGACATATTCATTCAGCACACGTGTTCGAGGCGGAATGCATTTTGAGGTCGGTAAAAACAAGAGCAAGCGTGTTGGAGAAACATCGATCCAGGAGTTTGGTATTAACGTAAATATATCAATCAGGGGAAATTAGTTTTATAGTTAACCCTGATTAATGGTTAAGCTAACAGGAGATATTCAAGTCAATTAAAACATCCCCCTAAATCCCATTGCCGTCAGGCTAAAGATAAAAGTATATAAATTTAAAAGAGTTAGAAGGCCTCGTTCCGCTGGTCTCCGGCGGGAGGCTGGTTCCATAACGCGTCATTTTTTCCAGTTGGTGTTTTTTAGTGAGTTAAGTCAGTTTAAATTGGTTTAATTTCGTGTTAACAGGAATTTTTATTGCGCTTTTTATGCTTGAGCAATCATCCAATGCGAAACTTAAGCCATAATAGAAAATAATTCACACGGAGGCACAGAGTAAGCGCTGAGATTTCTCCGTGCTTGCTCTTTGTTCTCCGTACCTCCGTGTGAAATAGTATTTTTCAACTTCGATACATATTATCATGTTTTAGTAATTATTCTCAAATTGTTGACATTAAAATTTTCGAGGGAAAGCTTTGAATAACCCAGGTAAGCAAACCCGTAGTTCTTAAACATAAGCCTGAATTTGTAACATCGAACTTGTTATAAATTTAAATCAGTTTGATTTTTGGATATAGTTTTAACACCATTTTTCAACTTATTTATTGCCTGTAATACTTCAGGCTTTTTTAACTGTTCTTTCTCAATCATCCATGGACTGTATTTGACGATTTGTCGAGCTTTAATAATTTTTTCTTTGATCAGTCGAGAAATTGTTTCAGGAAAAGCACCCAGTATTTCAGCCGCTTGTTTTAAGTTGACCCATCCTTTTTTCTGATATTCCACCGGGTCAAAGGCGGGTATATGATGTTGCTGCCGAAATTCCAAAATGCGAAGCGCATTCCAGTTTTCTTCCGATGGGGTCTTGATTTTTAATAAATTAAGAATTCGGGCAATATCCTGATCCGGTATAATTTGTGCCAGTTGCTTAATGCTTTCTTTCGTGTCCGGATAGCCATCATTTGGCAACCTAACTTTCTTTCGTCTTTTAATTTGGTATTGCGTATGCGTGCCGCCCATCCAATGAATGACTGCGTTGATCGAATTATCATCTTCAATATCAACCATGATTTCCTTGATTAGCGTCTGCAAAATTCGCTTCTTAATTCTGATGTCTGTATCCCGATGATGCCACAGTTGATGTAAATCATTTGCCAGTTTGCGGAATTTTTTTCTCTGTTGTTGTGTTAGTACTTTATGTTTTTTCTGAATTTCATCAAGCTGTTGTTTTATTTTTTCGACCGTTTTAAGTGATTGCTCCCAGCATGTTTCCAAATTAAAAGCGACCAGCCGATTTTTAGCGTCAGCCAGGTTGAATTGCTCGAAACGGCGATTGGCTTCGTATTCTGCTTGCTTAAGCGAATTAAGAATGCTTTGTTGCTTTTGTTTTTGCTGTTGGTAATAAAGTTCCTCTGCCCTTTCGGCGGCTTTTACAGCGCAAGGTTGAACAACACGAACCACCTCTTCCGAAACAAGTCGCTCAAGGGATGTACCATAAAAACTGATGCAATTTTCACATTTACCGATATTCCGTTGTCCCTTACATGAATAACGGGGAACGCCGGGATTAGAACTTGAATATCGAACAGATAATTTCTGACTGCACCTACGGCATCGCAATAAACTAGTAAGTAAGCCCGGGCCTTTTTTAGGAGCGCCTTTTTTCTCAGCTCCGCGTTTGGAACTGTTTTGTGGTAAGCGCTTAATGTTAGCTAAATATTCATCCCAACTTATATAAGCCGGATGATGATTTTTTATCAACACTTCCCATTCTTCGATGGGAAGCTCTATTGTGTATTTTCGAGGCTTGCCATCAATAATCTTTGTTTGTATTTTGGTTCTTCCGTATGTATAAGTACCTGCAAATATTGGATTTTTGAGCAGCTTTTCGAGCAGCGAAGTGCCTGGCAATTTCCAGGTAATCAGGTTTTTTTTCCTTCGATACGGGACTTCAATCTTTTCTTGCCTGAACCATAATACGACTTGATTGGCAGTGCCGAGTTCGCGGAATTTTTGGAAAATTAAATGGGTGACGTCCTGGATACGTTGATCCGGATTCATCTGACAGCGGTTATCATCGGTCAGGATATAAGCTGCGGGTATATTGGTATAAAATTCTCCGCGATTCGCTTTTTCAAGAATTGCTGCCTGGGCTCGTTGACGAAAGATGCCTGATTCGTATTCGCTCATGGTACCTTTCAAGCCAAGAGATACTCTGTCGGTCAGATTGTTGGGATCATAGAACCCATCGAGATCTATGATAATCGTATCTGTTAAGCCACAATAATCAAGAAGCATGTACCATTCACGATTATTTCGAGCCAGGCGAGAGGCTTCAACGCAAAAAATGGCGCCGACTTTGTTCTCGGCTACATCTAAAAGCAGCCGCGAAAATCCCGGTCTTTCCACTGTTCCTGAACCTGAACGGCCAAGATCTTCATCGATCGTGACTGCTTCTTGCCAACCCAGTTCTTTGGCTAGTTCAACAAGTTTGTACTGTATACGTTGGCTTTCATGGTGATTGCGCACTTGCTCCATTGTAGACTGGCGTATATAGACATACGCTTTTCGGGAATAATGCAATTTATTTATTTTCGGTTGCTGCATGCTGTTCCTCCCTGTTTGGTGAGTTATTATCTGCGTGAACTGATAATATTAACTGAGCTAAAAGTGTTTCTGTGACATGACAAACCTGACCGGGAAGCATGTCCCATCGCACATCATTTGTACTGTAGGACAATAAATTCATTTGTTGATGACAGGATTTTCTTATCTTCATTTTGAGCTCCTTTGTTTAATGGTTCGGAGTGAAGATAAGAACATTTTGTCTATATCGCAATTTATCTTTCCATAAAAATGAAACTTAATTCATGCAAGGCTTTCAAGGAACAAAGTGGTTCTTCAGATATTTTGCATGAATTACAATACTCAGCGTCTGTCATCCATAAAGGGAGATAGACAACCACATTGTCAAAGAACTCGATTAGGTAATATTGTTCGTCAATATAATTCCGCTTATCTACTACTCTGACTTCCTTTTGATAAAGCGGATGGAGAAAGTACTCAATTTTTACCTTCTCTGGCAATTTTCGGGCTTCATACTTAGTGTAACGCCCACTTGGGAATGCAGCTTCGTCGCTCTGCGACGCATAATGAAATGGGCGACTATGAGGCCAAAATAATCAATAAGTTAGCCTTCGGGACGGAGACCGTCCCTGCGGCATTACCCCGCAGAGCGGGGGAACGAGATGTTTGTTTTTTATGATGTTACATCCTTAGCCTGACTGGAATGGGGCCAGGGGGATATTAAAAACGAATGAAAATATAAATTTACTTAAAAATAAGATTAAAATATTAGTTACTTCTCCGTTAATTTGGGGTTAATAAGCAGGCATTCAATGAGACAAAATATAAACGTAATAATTTTATTCCTCACTATTTGTATGGGTATTGAAGCAGGCAATGGGCAAAATGCACCACGTTTTGAAAAGGAAAGAGCTTTCAATTACCTGGTTAAGCAATGTGAGTTCGGCCCGCGGAATCCGGGTTCGGAAGGGCATCAGGCATGTCGGGAATATTTAATTTCGGAATTGAGCAAAACTGCTGATACGGTTACGCGCCAGGATTTCTTATTTCGGATTCCAAAAGAGAATACCCCCCAATTATGCACTAATATTATAGCAAACTACAAGCCCGGCGAAAAAACGCGAATACTATTATGCGCTCACTGGGATACCCGTCCCTGGGCGGATTTAGATCCTGATCCTGCTAATCATAATAAGCCGATTTCAGGTGCAAACGATGCGGCGTCGGGAGTAGCGGTTTTGCTCGAAATAGCCAACCATATAAAAAAAACACCGCCGCCGGTTGGTATTGATATTGTCTTTTTTGATGCCGAAGATGCCGGGCTTTATGGAAATACCGAATTATGGGCAATCGGCTCAAAGGAATTTGCGAGGAAAAGCGCCGGTAATTATCACCCGGTTTTTGGCATTCTGCTGGATATGATTGGCGATAAGGACCTGGAAATTTATATTGAAAAGCAGTCCAACAAATTTGCGCCGAATATTGTAAAAAAAGTTTGGGATAAAGCCGCCGAACTCGGTATCAGTGAATTCATACCAAGGGAAAAATTCGACATTGCCGATGATCACGTGCGGCTGCTCAATGTCGGGATACAATGCATCGATATTATTGATTTTGAGTACCCGCCCTGGCACACGATGGAGGATGTGCCCGCCAATTGCAGCGCCGAAAGCCTGGAAAAGGTCGGCCGGGTGGTAATGGAAATTATTTACAGTGGTGATTATTATTAAGACATGAACTATTCGATAAAAATACAAATACCGCTTAATGAAGATATTCGGGAAGGCGTAACAAATCGTCTGTTTGAATTGGGTACAACCGGCTGTCAGGACGAAGCGAATTCAATCATTGCATATTTTGATTCAAAGATTGATTGTGAAATGCTCGTATCGAAAATCGAAAAATACCTCATTAATTTGAGCGAACTTGGATTCCGGGTCGAATCTTATAAAATCAATATAAAAAAAATTGAAAATGAGGATTGGAGCGAATCCTGGAAAAAGAATTATAAACCGGTTCATATTGGCAATAAATTTGTCGTCAAACCTGCCTGGATTAATTACAAACCGAGTTCGGAAAAGCGAATAATCGAGATCGACCCCAAAATGGCTTTCGGAACCGGAACCCATGAAACGACCCAAATGATGATCCGATTGATGGAGTTTTATGTAAAAGGCGCTGAACGCGTGCTCGATATCGGTACAGGCACCGGGATATTATCAATTGCTGCAAAATATTTGGGTGCAGGAAAAATAATCGCATTCGATGTCGATCCGGTTACGGCTGATTGTATACGAGAAAATTTTACGAAAAACGGGGTTGAACAAACCGTTATACCATTTATTGGCACGATTGATTGCTTAAAGTCAATTCAATTTGATTTAATTCTTGCAAATATCAACAAAATGATTATATTACAAATATTCAATAAAATGGAAAAACTTTTAAAAAAAACAGGCGTAATCATATTGTCCGGTATACTTGATAGTCAAACACACGAAATAATCGCTGCAGCAGGGAATTGGGGCTTTCATAAAGAAAGAACCATAAAACAGGGTGAATGGGAAGCGATTGCACTGAGATACGATTTGTAAGAAACTCCGCCATATTCGCTGCACTGGAAAATTTGATACGATATAAAAGACATTTTGATTTTCACTCCCTTATAGATTGCCCTCCGAGAATAAATTGTCCAGCTTAAAAAAAGTCAGGAACTGTTTTTATGGTAAAGAGATCATTACAATTAATCTTTCTCATTTTTGTT
Organism: Methanosarcinaceae archaeon; assembly: GCA_052361145.1. Taxonomy (GTDB): domain Archaea; phylum Halobacteriota; class Methanosarcinia; order Methanosarcinales; family Methanosarcinaceae; genus Methanovorans. Next base: position 2,319 of record JBQVMC010000073.1, on the reverse strand, counting down.
ATGATTTTTTTGTATGGCAATTCATCGGGAGCCAGTAAAAGAGTCCTGGTAGATGAAATTAAAGTTGATTCTACTTTGCTGGTAATTAATTTCCATGCAGAAGGCATGATCGATAAAGAAATCATAGATCGTCTGAAAAATGGTTTTACGTCTACATTGGAATATAAAATTCAACTGTGGAAAAAGAAACCCTTAATTTTTAATCAACTTGTTTATGAAACAACCGTTCGAAGGAAGATTTCTTTTGATAATTGGGATAACAAATACATCGTAGTTACCGAAAAAGAATTAAGGCATACGTCATCGCTGGAAAAAGTACGGAGAATGTGTTTGAATATAGAGCAGTTTGCTTTAATTCCTGTCAGCGAAATAAAGAAGAATTCCGACTACTTCATCACGGTGCAGTTGCTGCTGAAACCAATGTCGGTAGAAACATTAGAAGAGATGAGTCGCTGGTTTAAGCGCAGGGCTAATCCTTCGGATGCCATGCAAAAAGAAGATCTCGATAATTCACAGGGGGATAAAGCATCGAGCAGGCTGTTAAAATTTTTCAGTGCGTTTACAGGATTGAGCGATAAGATAATTTCCAGTAAAAGCGTATCTTTCAGGATGAATGATAAAAACGAAGTTAAATGGCTTGATTAAAAATAGCGAATTAACCATGAATGAAACCCGTAAAAATCATCCTGATACCGTTGCCAATCCCAAATGCAGCCACTGTCAACAGCCCGTTTGCGCCGAATGCCAATTGCCAGCTGGCCAGCAATATTTTTGCAGCAGAAAATGCCGCCTTTTGTACTATCTGGATAAAATATGGAACGGTATCAAACTCGTCCCTGAATGGCTGCTCTTGCAGGTATTGAACTTGCTTTTGATGATCAGCACATTGTTTAAAAAGATTAGACATGTTAATTCACGAACATATTTGGATATATTATTTACTGTCGGGATAATTTTAAGTTTAATTGTAAGCATATATCTTTATAAGAAAGTAACGCAAATAGATATAAAGCTCGAATCATTGGTTTCAAAAACTAAAACCCCGAATCTTAAGCCGCCCGCTAAGAAAGCCGATCCTGAATTAAATATAATATCCCCTCGTTCAAATTCAATGGTGCTAAATAACGAAGTAACCATTATTGGTGAGGCGCAAACCAATACCATAATAAGCTTATTGCGCGATAGTACCATACTCGCGGTAACTATTCCGGAAAATGGCAAATTCAGCTTTCCTAAAATTCTGGCCAAACGCGGGCAGAATAATTTTGTTGTGAAAGCGCTAACGCCTGACGGAAAGTCGAATACAATACAGGAAATACAATTCACCTATTCTTCGCCGACATTGAATTTCCGGGCCAGGGACTGGACGCACGGTAATATTAATCGTAATAATATAGCGCTTACTTTCGATGGTGATTACCTGGATAATGCAGCCGAACCGATTCTTGATATTTTGAAAAGCAAAAATGTCAAATGCTCTTTCTTTTTAACCGGCCGGTTCATCACCAAATATCCCGAAACAGTAAAACGCTTTATAAAAGATGGCCATGAAATTGGCAATCATACCTGGAGACATCCACATCTTACAACGTATGCACAGAACCGGCAACATAATACGTGTCAGGCAATAACGAGGAAATATTTGCATCAGCAACTGGAGATGACGGCCCGGGTTTTCAGGGAATTAACCGGGATTGAGATGGCTCGTCTCTGGCGGGCGCCGTATGGGGAGCATAATCGTCAAATTCGGCTATGGGCGGCTGAACTCGGCTATCGGCAAATAGGCTGGACAACCGGTACAAACTGGCGCGATAGCATGGATACCATGGATTGGGTGGCTGATAAAAACTCGAACACCTACCTGACCGCCGGAGAAATCGCTCAAAAAATATTATCATTTGGGAATGGAAGAACGGGCGGCGCTAATGGAGCCATTGTTCTAATGCACTTAGGTACAAATCGAACCGATGATTTCCCCTACGAAAAATTACCGGACATAATCGATGGATTACGACAACAAGGCTATAAGTTGGTTACGGTGACTGAATTAATTGGCTATTGACTATTGATTATTGTCAATTGAATGAGTATGATCGAAAATTGACCGCCTGATGATTCTGTATCAGACGGTTTAACTGCGGGGTTATCCGTTGCAGTTCTACCATTGGTTGGGCAAAAAAAACTAATTGGCCTTTATCCGCTGCAGTTCTATCATCAGTTGGCCAAGAAAACAAATCGGTTTTTATCCGTTGCAGTTCTACCATTGGTTGGGCAAAAAAAACTAATTGGCCTTTATCCGCTGCAGTTCTATCATCAGTT
>JBQVMC010000072.1:0-9991 GCA_052361145.1 Methanosarcinaceae archaeon | reverse complement strand
TTTAGGAAAGGCGCTAGCCATACTGCTCGATATTCTGAATCCGGAGATTATTATCATTGGTTCCATTTTTGTCCGCTGCGGCGAATTACTGCGACCGATGATGGAAGCCGAACTGGAAAAGGAAGCATTGCCACAAACACTTGCAGCCTGCAAAATCGTACCGGCCCAATTGAATGAAAATATTGGTGATCTGGCGGCATATTCAATTGCGTGGTCAAATTTAAGCTGGTATTGATTGCTAGATAGTTTTGCCGTATTGGCATTTCAGGGGTGATTGTCTGAAACCGCAACAGTAGTTTAGATTCGGGGTGGGGATTTAAGTTTGCAGCAGGAATTTTATACTTGTTAAGGTTTAGTTTGTAACATTGAATGAGTAATTTTATCAACAACAATTTCATGTTCCGGATAAAAGTGGCCGGATATTACATTTTAATCCTTAACGAGTATAGAGCTCCGTCACTCTTTCCGCTTTTTAGCATCGGAGCTTTTCTTTTTGCTATCATCATCGGAACTAGAGCGCTGCCGTCTTGATATAGTGCGTTTTTCGGATGAATCTTCTGAACTGCGTTGTTTGGAATCTGATTTCTTTTTTGAAAGCGAAGGCACACTCGAGCTTCCGGAATTGGCTCGGCTGCCTGATGACATGCCCGAATTGCCGGAATCGGTTCCACCCGATCTTCGTCGTCTGCCAAAATCGGTTGGACGAGGAATATCGCGATTATCATCTGAAGCCGGGGATGAATAATAAGCGCTATTCACCCACCATGGATTATAATTGTAATATTGCCAGCCGGGATTCCAGCCTGAATAATTATCATAATGATCGCTGCCATACATATAATACTGCTGTTGATGTTTCGTATGACATTGAATACAATCCTGATTATGCGCAACTTCCATGCTTTCTGCCAGGCTATCGCTGGCAGCACCTGTTTCAACTACCATCGGATGTTGGAGCATGGTATAGCAGTTTAAAATCAGAAGCATTGTAAAAATACATCCGGCGGCAAGCAGGCAGTTAAAATGAAAAGTTTTCATAAAATGTGCACCTCTTTTCAAGGATTTAAAAGTATTGCAGAAGGACAATTTTTAATATTCGATTATTGTATAACTCTTTCTCCGATTCTTTTTCACCGATATTAGTGTTTTTTAGAATATTCCGGACATCAAACTCGAAAAAGAGTCGTGTTGAAAAAAGTTCGGGCATAAAGGCCCACCTGAAACCGGCATTTAAATAGCCTTTACCTACGCCGAAAGAACGCGGTCCATTATCATTTATAGCGAAATCATATTCCACGTGCGCTACTATAAAATCATTTCGCGCCGCATCCGGTTGGATCATCCAGGAGGCACCTACGAACATTCCGAGATCCTGATCGTCATCCTGTCGTTCGAGGCTGTAATTAATGCCGCCATGTAAACCAAAATTTCGTATAAATGTATGATTTTTTGTGGCGACCAGGTAAAAACCTTTTGATTTAATCGTATAGCGTTTCGTGCTGTCAATCCAGGCTCCGAAACCCTGGTTATCAAATCCAAACGCAATAGTAGGCAAAGACCAATCTTCTCCCCTGACTTTATAACGAAATCCAATGCCGGGCATCGGATTCCACGCCACAGATCCCTCACCTAACACATTCATTCCGCCATAACTTCCAAAAACCATAAATTCATTAGTAACGCCGATAGTCATTGCCAGCAACAGACCGCCCTGTTCAAACATTCTGAACTTCATCTCCATACTATGTCCGGGGCAGTTATTGCCGGTTGGGCAATCAATGAGATCCCGAGGATATTTCTCAAGCGTCTGTCGATCTAGCTCCCGTATTTGCTGCGCATTCACAAAATAAGGGAATATTAAGATACAGATAATGAAACTCCGAAATAGACAAGCCCGCAGCATCATTTCCTCCTTAATTATTTTTTGTTGTACCTGGCGCGGTGAAGCCGCTGCAACCATTTTTATCAATTTAAAATAATTTTGCCGGAAAGTCAAGTAAAATATTAAAGTTAATTAAAAAGAAAAAGTTCCGGCCAGAATAAAGCAGCATAATCCCTTCAAAATCGATACCGTCCTTTGAGTGGGTTATTGTCGTCGCTCCCAGATCAGTAAAACATTTTAAGATCGCACTGAGCGCACGATCTCTGATATCATTATTGGAAAATTTGAAACTTATCTCACGAAGTTAAGAAAGCATCATCAACAGACTCATCATAGCGGTTGACCAGATCATGTCGATTGGCAAGTGCGATTTGCAAGTTGAATCAAAAAGAATGTCAGCGCGGGCTGGAAATTCATTATCATGCTCCCAGAGAATCAATGTGACGGGTACTCTCGGAAAAGGAAAAAGCTGCAAAGACGCATCCCCATGGCTCGCCGGCTTTCCGCCCAACTTTTTACACCTTTTGATAAATTCCCCGATATCGCCATCATACTTTTTAATAATCCCTTCAAGTGGCAGTACATGCGAGCCGGTTAAATACATCTGACCACCCGGCATTGAGGTTGGTCTCACGAGTTCATTCGAAAACGGAATATTTTTCGCAGTGATCAGATACCAGGGGATGGATAATTTCGAAAAATAACCGAGTCTGTTCAGCAGCAATTCACCAGCAGTCGAATGCGTGGAGATGGTTTGATCTTTCAAAGAAATGAAAATCTCAAATCCAAATGATTTTAGAATATATTGATCGGACATCTTATCAAATGCTGTTTGTGCCCTGATACAAACTTCAATTGGATCAAGTTTTTTAAGAATATTCCAGGCCTGCTCTTCACCTGTTATTTGTTTTTTCAAAAGTCTATCCTGATTTGTATTGACTGTATTTAATTAAAAATCTGATAGTTAACATAGGTTATTCATAACGCGGCAAGCTGCAACTGAATGAATTTACAACGGAATAGAACAGCAACGGAAAAAACGATTAAAATTTATTTTTCTGTGTTTGTTCCTTTCTGTGGTGCCTTATTATCTTTTAAATTTCCTTGTACCAAAGAAGTTATTGCCAATACTATAAATGTATGATCCCAAAACTTGGTTGGAATCAGCATAAATTTTACACAGCGACCCCAGCAAAAGCAACAGTTAGTTGTTTTTTAAACTGAGGGTTACGAAGTGTCTGTTTATTTATTTTTAAATTTCGCTTATTTTTATTATTGTAATGTTCTACAACCATAGTTCTAATTTTTTTTACATTGACTTCGGAAAATCTTTTGGCGATTTTCGACTCGTCCTCAAAGACGAGCTTGACATATTTTTGATTTTTTAAATTCGCAACTAGCGGGAGTGCTGCTGGGATATTTTCCAAATTTCGACGAATTGAACGATTACCATGAATACGTCGGTAGCTGTACGCAAACATCCGAAACTGCTGTTCCATGATATTGTTTGTACGGTGAACAAAAAATACCCTATTTTCACCATTGACTTCAATGACGAAAGGATCGGCAAAGAGCCTGTCCCAATATTCTAAAATTCTTTCTTTAAGCTTAGTGAAACTGGTTTCTAAAGAGTTATCGGTTGTTATTTCAATTTTATCTTCAAGTTTTTGCATAAACGCTTCGACCGCTTTTTTGATCTTTTTCAGTTCTTGATTGGAAGTAGTTTCATCGTTTTGCCTGAGGCCCTTGCCGGTTGATTCGGGAGCTACAGCAAGTGCCCGACGCAAGTCAGTAAAAAGCGCAAGCTTAGTTTTATACTGAGCAACAGTACTTTTAAGCGCCGAATCGCCAACGACTTTTTGGATTAAATGATAAAGCTCCCAGATGATTGCATCAGCATCAGTTTGGATTGAATAATAAGTTTTCACCTTATTGAGCAATGTTTGTGCTTGCTGCAGTCGTTCATAGAAATTTAAATATCGCTGGTCAAAGGGAAAACCATATCCATTTCCTTCTGAGGGATGATCGAGAATCCACTGAATCAGGTAATAGGTTAACATTTCAGTTGCTTCTCGTGTTTTTCCGAGTTTTTCCGGCGTTTTCAGATAACTTTCAATTTTATCAATCGAAAGTACTTCAAAGTTTTTAGCCATATTACGCCTCATGGCTTTAAGTTTACCTGAAATACCTACTTTTGATAAAGCTTTACGTAAAACTATATGTTCTTTCTCAAAAAGTAATTTGCCAATCGCCGATAGAAAGTGAAAATGGCAGATGTAATGCGGAATATCATCAAACACCTCGGTAACAGCCGCTTTAATTGCCTTACTCATATCAGAAACGACAGCGTGGGGTCTGCCAAAGTTACGATTGATTTGCTTGAGGAAGGTGACGATCTCATCTTTATTTTCGCTGGTAAGTTTGGCTGTGTACAACACAAATCCGGATATTGGATCCACACTTGAAACCAGCTTAGGGCTATCGCCTTCGCAGGTTGCATCCAGATGCAGGATATAGCCACCTTGTGCTTTAATCTCAGCCCGGATTAGCGGGATACTTTCTTGATGTACGGCTGCCAGATAAAAAATAAATTTGTCAATGAGCAACTCAATTTCGCTGGTTGAAATATCCACCGAATGCTTTTTAAGTAAGCTGAACCGAATCTCACTGACCTGACGATTTTCCATAAAGCGCAACTTGCCGACCTCGACAATCACATTATAAGCCACATTACTGTTGTCAGCGACCAGTTCATCGAGTTCTTTTGAACGATAAATTCCAAGCTCAGGATGTCTCTTGCAATACAGGCTGATATGATGCGCGATAAAAATTCCAATCCCAATCGATTTTATGGTGCGTCGGCCAGTCTTATAAGTGTGGAGTGGCTCTCCGTCAATAGGACAGATTTGTTGTTCGGCTTTGAACGGAAGTTCCGGTGTTTTTCAAAGAGCTTATAAGGTGTTGTCTGAACGCTTGCCAGTTGCTGGTAAAAATGCAAAAGTTCGATCAACTGCACTTTTTTTTTAAATCATGTTCCTCAAATAAACGAGCAATCGCTATTGGCATGGCGATAACCTGCTTTTTTGCGACAGCTTGAGAAAGTTCTTCAAAAGAAGCCTGAGGTTGCTTGATGAATTCAACCAATACGTAGACTGCGGTTTGGGCACTCAGTTTCCGGGGTGCGCTGATTTCAACAAACTGTGAGTGTAATCGCAGCAACTGCCGTTTATTTTTTTCGGAAACAGTTGACAGATAAGTAAAATCCGCTTTATTTTTAAAACGGTCAACGGCGCCACTTTTGTACATGTGATTCAAAATCGGACGACAAGGCGTCTGCAGTATTTCAGCCAGTTGTTTTGCCGAAAGACCTTGATGGCTTCTGTTAATGAAATAAAGAATGTTCTCTTTCAAATTACCATGCCTGGAGAAACCGATATCGTCATAGAACCAAAGACCATTTTTATCAAATCCAGGGATAGAGCTTAGTGTGTACCATTTGCTGTTGTGAGTGAAGCTGCTAAAATAGCCTATTTGTTTTAAAAATCTTCGGACAGAGATAGTCGAGTAATTCAACTCTTTGATGAGTTTTTCAATCGTCCAACAGCATTGTTGATGAAATAGCATCTCAAGCAGTAATCGCGGATTACTTTTTACTAGCATAGATTGCCCCAGTGATAAAGTATAAACTCTAAGCAAAAACACTGATTATAGTTTATACCTTATCAATAAAATGGGACAAAGTCAAGAGAAATTTTTAACACACTTATGTCTGAAATTAAAAAAATTATCTAATTATAAATAATAATGTTATGAATAAATGTACGAGTCAGACCATTCTTTTATTTACACTACTAAATAAAGAATATCAATGATAAAGTATAAACTTTTTTTGTATATAAGTCATTGATTTTAATTGGTCCAACCAAGTTTTGGGATCATACTTATATTTTAATGATTATATGTTGCTTACTTATTGCAAAAATTATAGTTATTGGGGAAACCGTTAAAACGGTTGCTGACCTATTGGGATTTTGAACTAACACCCGAATTAATTCGGGTGTTAATTCAAGATAAAAAATCCAATTTTAACCGCTTTAGCGGTTTCTAAAAACGTTTCATTTTAGAAATTTAGGTAATATTATTTTTAAAATAGACATCAAAGGTCTAGCAGTTATTTTAAATAAACCAACTTGATCATTTCAACAATGTCCTTTGTTGATCCGTGTGCTTCGAGGCGGCAAATATAAGTTCCGCTGCTCAAAGGCGTGCCATGCTCTGTAACTCCTGTCCATTGCAAATTATACGAACCGACACCCTGTTCACGATTTACCAATTCAGCCACCTGGTTACCCAGCAGGTCATAAACTATTAATGTCACCTTGGCTGCTTCCGGTAAATTGTAACGTATGGTTGTTGACGGATTGAATGGATTTGGATAATTCTGCTCTAACCCATAATCGGTTGGTAATAATTCACGGTCGGCAATAATTCCTGAAGGACCACTTAACTCGCTGTAATATTGCAGAGTTATATATCCGGATGCGCCTTCTGCGTTATAATAGCTCTGAAACCAGGCTTTGGCATAATTGCCGTCAGCGGTTTTCAACACGTAAATGCTATCAGAGGGGACAAACACAGGCGGCATGCCCTGCATATTTGCCCAACCCAGCAGAACCGGATTGACCGAATATGTTTTGGGGCCGCCGTGGGCTTCATAAGTTACCGAATCATCAACGGTATATCCGTTCGCCGGAGCCTCAACCACAGAATTAAAAACTACTTTTCCCATATTAATTGCGCCGCCCTGACCGGAGCCGGATGTTCCGCTGTTAGTTCCAAACCGATAACGCTTAAGTTTAAGGTCCCACTCTAACGAGGTCTGTGGATCGGCAACGGTTACCGTTTCCCCTTTGGAAAAAGAAAAATAAACCCAATCGGTCTTGCTGGAGGCATCGATCACAACTGTCACTGGCTCCTGAGCAAAAGCAAAAGTGGCAGTCAGGCCAACAAGCATTAAAGCAAATACAAGCTTTTTCATTGTGTTACTCCTTTTGTTAGATTTCTTTTTTACACTACTTTTAGTTATTAAATCAATTAATATTTTCCTCAGCTTCACCTCCTTTCTAGCGTAAATTTGATAAGAAAAAGCAGCCGTTAATTGTGTTTTTTGTAACCGTTCACCCACCCCCGGCATCTCGTTCCAAAGCTCTGTTTTGGAACGTAATTGAATGCGAAACTTTGTTTCGCTACTTCATTCTTTTACGCGAAACGGAGTTTGTGAACGAGGGTTGATGTGGTGGCTGAACTATTACTGTTTTTTTAATTGTCAATTGACAATTAATGTAATTTATCTGGATCTGAAATCCTGTGATATTAATGCGATATTAATCCCGCCAAAATATCTTCGTCCCGGCGTAATTAAATACGTTTTGTCCGTATAGTCGAACAGATTATCGACACCGCAGGTCAAATTGAAATAAGAAAAAATCTTCTTGTTAACCGTAAAACGCCATAAGGCAGAGGCAGCTTGTTTGTATTGGATGCTGGCACCTGTGGTTTCATCCTGATCCTCATCCATTAACTTTTCTCCGATCAGCTTGCCGCGTAAGTTAAAATTTAAGCCATACCTGCGATTGATATATTCCAGTCGGATGATTCCGGAATGTTTGGCTCGTCCAAATAATTCCCGACCGGTTTCCTTATCTTCGGTATCGACAAAACAATAACCACCCGATAAAGCAAAACCGGCGCCCACATCAAATTTCATCAGTAATTCAGCGCCCTGGGTCAGGGCTTTGGCAATATTTCCGTAGAGATAGGTATTCGGATCATCCGGCGTAAGTCGGCTGTCGATCATCTCTTTCAGGTCGGTTCTGAATAAAGAAACAGACGCGTTAAAGCGCAGGTTAATAAATTCGATTGAAAAGGAACCATAGTTGGATGTTTCCGGTTTCAGGTCCGGATTGCCGAAGACATAAGGCCCGCCGCCGCCGTGATCCCAATTCATGTAGAGTTCTTTCAAAGTCGGCGCTTTAAAACCCATGCCATAAGTGGCTCGAAAATTAAACGGCAGTACCTGGTACATTCCTGAAATTTTCGGGCAAAAGTGCGCACCATATTCAGAATGGTGGTCATAGCGAAGTCCGCCGACAAGGCTCAATTGGTTTGTCAATTTCAGATCGTCCTGGGCAAAAAACACCCAATCATCCGCGCTATGATTCTCACCGGTAACACGGGTTGAAAAAATTTTCTCGTGGATTAATTCACTTCCCAGCGTAAACAGATGCTCAGCCCATTTGAAGCGGCCCGATAACCTTGCATTGTCTAAGCCGTGTTGATAGGTCAACCTTTCCTCGTCCAGCAGCCGTTCCATTACCTCCTTAGTGTCATATTTGTCGGAATACCAGCTTGCTTCGAGAAAAGCCTGCTTTTTGAACCGGTATTGCGCGGTTGCGTTATAAGTCGTGCCGTAACATTTTCGATGTTTATATTTGTATTTACGTGACGCATCGAAGCGTTCCAGCACATAATAGCTCCCGCCGGCAGTCAGCTTCAGGCGATCCGCTGGGTTAAAAGTAAATTTTTGAGTGATAGTGACATCTTCAAATTTTTCCACCGTATGACGACTTTTGTTGAGCGGATGCAGATCGTAGCCATCCGTATTTTTCCTGACGAGATCGGTTCTGGAAGTAAACCATTTTCGTTTTAAACCCACAGCTCCATTAACAACCAGTTCATTATATTTTGAAATACGGGAATTGAGGTTCAGCTCCAACGGGTAATTCACCTGTTGCGTAATAATATTAATCACGCCGCCAATCGCATTCGAGCCATAAAGCGAGGAGGCCGCGCCTTTGACGATTTCGATGCGCTCGACGTTGGCTGTATTCAGACGCGAGAAATCAATATTTCCTTTTACCTCTCCGGCAATACGTTCGCCGTCGACCAAAAACAGCACATATTTAGGGCCTAAACCATGCATCATGATATTGGCCCCGTGTGCATCCGGCGAAAACTCCAGACTCGGAAGCTCTTCCAACGCATCCTGAACTGTTACCACGCCGATAGTCTCCAACTGCCGCCGGGAAATAAGTTCGGTGAGTATCGGCACGTCTTTCAGCGCCTTTTCGGTGCGGGTTGCGGTCACCACCACGGCTTCCATATCCAGCACCGTTTCCCGCAAACGAAAATCAATCACGGCTTCGGAGCTTTTCAGCGCAACCGCTTTTTCCACGGTAGCAAACCCCATAAAGCAGACTCGAACTGTGTATGTTCCCGTTCGAAGCCGCTTCACGCTAAAATATCCGTCTTTATTGGATATGGCGCCGCGTTCGGTGCCCACAATGATTATATTGGCGCCGGACAGGGGGGAACCATTTTCCGAATTCAGGATGCTGCCCTTGATACAGCCATAATCCTCAGCAGCAGTTGTCTGAATAACAGTGAACATCAGTAAAAAAACGGACAGCCAAAAAACAACTGTTTTCATCCTCATTTCTACCCTCCTTTGATTTTGAAAGTCAATTTCAATTGATTGATAAAAAAAAATGCACCGGACCAACGAAGCTGTACCTCAAAGTGACGAATAGTTAATACAAAAATTTTGCAGCGAAAAAAGAATCGCAATGAAAAAGGCTTGCGTTGATCAAAGAATTTTAAATGAATTTTTCGCCCACAGAAAAAAGTTTATGAATTTTTTAAGTTTTAATTCTGTGGGAGTTCTATTTCTGTGGGCGAATTTTAAGTCGTCGGTAATAGTCACTTCACCTCAAAGGTCAAAGTAGCCGAGTATGACAACTCATTGCACTTATCTTTGAGCTCATCCGGTGCCGGCAGTTTAAGCCTGGCTTTGATCAGCCAGGGCCCGTGATGCAGAATTCGGATCTTCGCCTTACCCTTTCCGTCGGTGCCGGTCGCAAAGGCAAAATCATCGCCGGTAGAAAATCCGGCGTAGGTGCCGTAGACCCGGCAGAACCGGGCTGGTTTACCTTTGAATAGCACCTGAACTGGCAGGTACTCTCCCACTTTTATCTCGGCAGGATTCGCCAGCGGGATAATCTCCAGCGCATGCCCGACCGGCTTACAAAAAGAGCTGTCCGAACCGGCGAC
>JBQVMC010000071.1:0-10146 GCA_052361145.1 Methanosarcinaceae archaeon | reverse complement strand
GGTTTAGGGAGTTTCTTTTGAGGGGAAAGAATAAAGCAAAAGTGGAATTTCTGATGATGTGTGTTGTACATAATATTGGGAAGATAGCGGAAGCTTTGAAAAGAGGGGGTACAAACTTGAAAGAAACACTGGAAAATGTGATTCAGGGAGCAAATCAATCTGGGAATGATGTGAATAATGTTGCAATGGGTGCTTAAAACCCATGTTTTTGGTGAAATTTCGGTGGAATTGGTGTATTTCCATGTAGAATACACATTTTTTAAAAAAATTTGGTCTGAACTCCAAGTGTTGGAAATTCATAGGACTTTATAATGTCATCGAAAATTGTTTTTTGGGACAGCCTGTGGTACACGATTTCAAGATAGAAGAATTGGGCAAAGTGAATCCGTATGGCATCTATGATATTGCACACAATTACGGGTGGGTGAATGTAGGTACAGACAACGATACGGCGGCGTTTGCGGTTGAAAGCATCCGGCGATGGTGGAATTCTATGAGCCAGACAGTATATCCGGAGGCGAAAAAACTTTTGATTACTGCCGATAGCGGCGGAAGTAATGGGTACCGGATTAGATTATGGAAAACAGAACTGCAAAAACTTGCGGATGAAAACAGACTCGAAATCTCCGTATGCCACTTTCCACCGGGAACAAGCAAATGGAATAAGATTGAGCACAGGTTATTCGCTTTCATCACCCAAAACTGGAGAAGTAAACCTATCGTAAGCCATGAAGTTATTGTGAATCTCATATCTGCAACAACCACAAGAAAAGGCTTGCAAGTTGAATGCCAACTGGATAGAAGCTCATATCCCAAAGGAATTAAAATACCTGATGAGATGATGGAACAGATTAACATTATTCGGAGTGATTTTCATGGCGAATGGAATTATGCCATCATTCCAAGAGCGGTATCAGATTGTTCATGTTAATTTTTTACAGGCACTTAGCTGTGTTATTGTGCATATCGCTTACCCAGTTATATTTCTAAATTGTAACTATTTCAGACACTGATGTCAATCGAATGTCAACTGCTGAAATGGCTAATGATTATCTTCAATTATTACGATTATAGAATATTATAGCATGTATTCATACTAATATTTGTAAATGTATAATCAATATGTTATAAACATTTTGTTTTGTAATTCTGAGTCAATGTTCACAAAAAATCAGGTAACAGCATAGTGAAACACTTTTAAATATCGTATCGTCTCATTTTTCTTTCATAAATGTGATTACTATCAACGAAATTACCGATAATATAAAACAGTAGATAAATATTGTTTCAATACTTATTTTACCCCACAATATTCCTGCAATATACCCACCCGGAAGTGCTACAAGTCCGATTGCGGTATGAAATGTCCCCAATGCAGTTATGTTTAAGCGTTATGGTGCCAGATCAACCACTTTTAAATATATTCCGGAAAATAATAAAAAGTCTCAAAAGAAGACGAAACATTTGCTCCTTCGTCATTCCATTTGTTGTTACATACACATTGTCCATATTTATCACCATCAATGCATTTAGTTTGTGGGGTCATATGAACCAATAGAACATTATTTCGAACAGGTTTTTATCCTTAACAATCCTTAACCAAAGCATGGATATTGAAAAAGCAAAAGAAATAATCGTTGATTTTATACGCACAAAGATAGGGGAATCCGGTGTTAATGGTGTGGTTATAGGACTTAGCGGGGGCATTGATTCGGCACTCACAGCTTATCTGGCAGTTGAGGCACTCGGGCATGAAAATGTACTTGGGATACATCTTCCTGAACTAAACGTCACACCGGCCAGAGATGTGTCGGATGCCACCGATGTGGCAGGTCGGCTCAACATCGATTTTAAGACAATTGATATATCCACGATACTATCATCGTTTATATCATCAATACAGCAAAGTGATACTGATAATGAAAATGAAAATTATACTTACAATGAAGATTATAATATAAATTGTAATGTTAATGTTAATGCTAGCGTCAACGTTAACGTTACCCCTCTTATAAGTGGAAACCTCAAAGCACGTATACGCATGTCAATTCTGTATTATTATGCCAACTTGTCCAACCGTATGGTAATCGGGACTGGAAATAAGACCGAAATCATGCTCGGATACTACACAAAATACGGAGACGGCGGTGTTGACATTGAGCCAATAGGTGACCTGTATAAGACTGAAGTCATGGAACTTTCAAGCATAGTGGGGGTTCCTGAAGGAATAATAACAAAATCACCATCTGCCGGTCTCTGGGTCGGGCAGACCGACGAAGAGGAACTGGGAATATCGTATATGGTGTTGGACAAACTGCTTGAAATGTTGCTAATTGATAAAAACCCCGAATATATACAGGATATTCTTGGTATCGCGGGAGAACAGATGGACACTATCATCCGGCGCATAAACACGAATATTCACAAAAGCCAGATTCCGCCAATCGCGGTTCTTGATGATGCGCGCATGGGATGATATTCATGCGTTAGCAGGAATGTTATAGCAAATCACCTGCTTGAAAATACTGCATAATCATGCATTTCGACTCTTATAAGCGGCTTTGCCAGATGTCTTCTTGCTGATGGGGGTACTTCATACAAACCCACACAAAGGTCCCTGTCTACCTCAATGGAAACTGTAGAATCTGCTGTTGTCCTACATTTTTTACACCTGTAACCTTGCCCGGATCCTGCGGATTTCATGCGTTTTTCACATAACGGACAAACAGGGTTTTGAGTCTTATTTTTTGCTGTAAGGGATTTAATGTGTATCTTTTCGATATTCATTGTATTCCTGCCAGCACTTCCATATACAACAATCCTATCGCCTGCAATCAATTTGCGCACCAGTTTCCTGAAGTTCTTTGTAGGTTCATATGCAGCACAATCGATCTCGTCTCCTTTGTTATCCCGTATTGGGAAAATGACATGCCCGCCCCGGATTGTTTCAGGGGCTCTGGAAACCGTGCCTTCAATGATGTACGAATGCATTTCCTTGATATCTGATATGTTTGTGACATGAATAAGGTGCATGTCAGTTCCCTGGTTTGTCCTGTAAATAACAGAGTACTTGATGGGTTCTGATTCAATTAAATTGGCAGCATGTATTACATCTTCTACACTTTTTCCGCGAATCCCGAAAAGCACCGGATCCGGGGAATGGGGCACGCACACAATAAGATCATTTGCGCAGTCAACCGTATCCCAGGTATTAGGATACGTTTCAATGTTGGCGTTGTGGATACTTGTTTTGTCAATTAAACGAAGAGTTCCCCATACATTTTGTTCACGATATGCGATGTATTCGTATGTATGATCCCACTTACTGTCTAGCAATGCCCCGCAAGCAGCAAGTGCACCAATCAGACCACGTCCGTTCTTGAAACTTTTTGAAGGTAGACTGAGATCAACCACCATCTTTTTTGCGCTGTCAATTGACAGGACATCTGTAACCGCACGCCTGAAATACTCATGAAGTGCAATTCTTGTGCTTTCATGATAGTTATCAGGAACGAATATAACCCCCGGATTTGTTGTTTCACTATCCATCCGTGCCAGTGATCCGATCCTTGCAATGACGTGATCGATCACCTTTTGCGGTTGGTCAGTGTTGATCTTTATTGCTATAGAAGCATTACCGCGTGTTTTGTATGGGATGGTTGGGTTCAAACGCACCAATAGGGGAAGATCTGTTATTGTACCATATGCCTGCAGTTCGTCTAGGAGTACAGCACAAAGATATGTGGTGCACATCCCATCCTTTGAATCCGTATCATCGATTCCAATTATCATGTTTCTCTGATTTATGATCATGAACCTAATAATGAGGAGTGCATTCCAAAGATATTCCAACATGTGATATGGGCCATAACAAATAACTGCTGCCCGATTTGAAATCGGGCATGGAATGCTTGAACGGTATAAATGAAAACTGTCATGTACCGTTCTTAGGGAACTTAGGGCTGGCGAAGTCCCCTGGTTATTTGATAGCAATACATGGAAATTCGTTCAATTCGTGTAACATGTGTTCTGTTTATTAAGGATTGGGAATTGTTGAGTCATTTTAAAATTCAAAAAACGCCATATATTAAATTCATCAAACCCATTAACCTATTGACCAATGGATTTGAATTATATTAAAAAAATATAAAATCAAGGGCTGTTGTTGACATTGATTAACCGCCACCAGTGACCTGGGAAATATCTTCTGGCTTTTGTGCACCAAGAGCCTCTGAACGATTTTTGATGTACTGTGCAGCATCGGTTGCTGTCATTTTATGTTCATGAATCTCTGTTTTAATCACTGAATCCGTCACTTCAAGCGCTTTTACATTATAATACAGATCGGTCCTGTCAACCAATGCCCAATCTCCATCCGAATCTCTTTTGATGTCAATAACAACACCAACAGTGTCGGTATTTATATATTTCACACGGGTTCCAATCTCAATAACTGTTCCGTTTATGTCATTAGTTTCAATTATTTTTG
This sequence comes from Methanosarcinaceae archaeon, assembly GCA_052361145.1. GTDB lineage: Archaea > Halobacteriota > Methanosarcinia > Methanosarcinales > Methanosarcinaceae > Methanovorans. The sequence continues at coordinate 5,657 of JBQVMC010000071.1, read as the reverse complement.
ATTCGTCCACGATAATTACCCCTAATTTATTATTATGCCCAATATCTTTTTGCACACATATTGTACAATTAAATTATACGCAGTGTATATATTTCTCAATTTTTAATAGAATATATGGTGGATCAGATTTTAAAATTAACCCTTGTGATCACACAATGCGGAATGTTTTTCAATTCAACTCCTGTGGATGTACCTTTAGCCTCAAGACCATTGAACTCATCTGACCCGCAAAGCACATCTTGGTTTGGATGTGTTCCAGGCGTGATATTACAATTTATCACAGTTCTCTCTCCTGCAGACACCACAATGGGTAATCTTGCTGATGCTTTGTGGTTTTTTGGAAGAACGATCAAAGGTGACTTGAGCTCCCGAACCATATAAAGAACGCACTTTAGTCCATTCTCATACAATTCCCCGGCTGAAAAAGCGGAGGCGACGATCAGGTCATTTGGGTCAAGTCCCAGAACTATTTCCTCATCTTCAGTTTCTAAAAAAAACTGGCTGCGCGGTCCGACCTTCACAATTGCAACTGTCCCTGACTTACCGCGCAAAAGAAGCATTTCACTATTGTCAAGTGAAACGTTTTTGTTAGATGTTGAATCTTTCATCCTTAAATGATCTGTAAAATTGGCGATAATGCCACTTATTATTTAAACTCTGCCACATTTGTGGACTGGCAGGAGGGACACATAACGTTTTTGCCGATTCCCTTAAACTGGTTTTTACAATCATCGCAAATGTATTCCTTTACAGGCAACTTATTTTCTATATTAACATCAAATGAATCTCCAACACTGCACATATTTTTCACCTCAATGGTTTATCATGATTATACATTATTTATATCTATTTAGATTAAAGTCTTTCCATTGCCACCCTGACTAATTTCGGTCCGCAAATCCCCGATGTTAGCAACACGTTCTGCAAAAGCATTATGCCTATGGATACTTTCTTCATTTATCTGCTTGATAGTAATTATTGCATTATCAGGCAGGTGAGTGAATTCCTGAACTACATTTTTTGCCATTGTACGTACACAGTCTTCAACAAACTTCGGATTCCTGTGTGCTGTTTCAACAACAGCTGCTTCATCCGACCGTTTTAATAATTCAAAGATGCTTGAACTCATGGAGTTCTCGATAATTTCTATTATTATTTCGAGAGAGACCTCAATATTACCTTCAACTTTGATCGATATGATACCTCGTCCCCTCTGGTTATGTGTTACCATAGGTACTCTATGCAAAAAAGATGCAACCGTCTTGGCATCGACCCCAAGTGAAAGGAGTTCATTTTGTGCTTTCTCTCGCATAATCTCCTGTGCACATGGACATGCAGTCATCCCTGTAACTTCTGAACCTATGAGCTTTGTGATCGCAATTGTGTCATTATTTTCCCTTTTGGCTGTGGATTCGGCAAATATATCAATTACTTCCTGACATTCCATTTTAGTTACAGGTGATTCTCTCTTGACAACAAATTCGCTTTTCATAATAACTTCTGCACGGGTTGCATATTCATGACGATTCAATAAACTTTTTGCAACATCGCTGCACAGTTGCTCAATCTCATAGACTGGCAGGTTGACTGCCTTTTCAAGTACCTCGTCAATCGCTTCAAAATTCCGGGAAAGGTTTGCCCCTTTTCGATCAGATGGTAAATCTACGAATATATCGAATGTTGAGAGCAGTACGATTGGACGTTTGTCCTTTCTTTTAATTTCAACAAGTTTTTTGACATCTGTGACACCAACGCGCGTAAGATTTATTGGAATTTTAGGCTTGCTTGCCTGCACATCTGGTAATTGTACAACTGGAAGTTCCATTCTATAACCTCAAAATACGATGTAATCATTGAACAAATTATGTAATGTTTATATATTCAATTCAAGTAACAATCACAAATGGATTCATTGCATGTAAATGTTATGATGTGAATGGCTTGAAATAAAAATACTTGAGTTGTGGTCCTATAATTTGCAAATTCTTCAGTAAATTAAACCTCATAATACTTAACATGGGATCGATATAAAAATAAATCGTACTTGTTTAGTAGTTCTTATTCCGGGTTGGTCTCCAAGTAGTCGAGGTCGTTGTCTATTTCAAGTATTAGAACCATACGTGAGATTTTGCCGAATAAGAAAGAGCGATTGCTCGCTTTTCTAGTTGTTTTTTATTCGAGATAGGATTATTATTATTATTATTATTATTATTATTATTATTATTATTATTATTATTATTATTATTCAATAAATATGTATAATTTTAACTAAAATATTAATAAGTTATCTTTTTACTCATGCATTTATCATCATAACCGGAATTGCTAAACGTAGATGAATTTATCTGATTGTAAAATCTATAGATATGAATCATAATGAATGGAGGAAATAGCATGGAGAATAAAAACCCCACAATCGTTGTTACCGGGGATGTATGTATTGACTGGCTGCAATGGCTCACAAAACCGGAAGATGCGGGGCTAAACTGGAAACTTTACCAGGGGACACGCATGACTGCAAAACCCGGGGGTGCGCTCCTTTTAGCAGATTTTATGCGCAATGCAACCGGTATCACTGTGATTTCGCCACAGTTGAAGAATATCGATAAAATTCCTCCAAAGGTTCTACTTCACTCAAACGTCGAATTGGAACTATTCCCATATTCATCAGGCCACAGGGATATGGATAAAGACCGGATGGTTTACCGAATCGGGCGTTGCAGGGGTTTCACCGGACCAACAGCAGACGCCCAGGTTCCACTTTTCTTTGAAGATGATGATCCTCGTGCGGATATGGTAGTTCTTGATGATGCAGGAAACGGATTTCGCGATGATGAAAAAAAATTACCTTTGGCGATACGGGACAAAGGTGCAAAACCCATTGTGGTATACAAGATGCACCGCCCTCTTGCTTCCGGTAATTTGTGGAAACACGTCTCAAAGAAGCATTCCGAAAAGCTGGTTGTGGTCGTAACCGCGGATGATCTGCGTGCAAGCGGCATGAATATCAGCCGCTCTCTTTCGTGGGAGCGGACCGCTAAGGAATTTGTCTGGCAGATGGCATACAATGTCGGACTGGGGTTGAAAGACTGCACAAATCTTGTGGTTCGCTTCGGTCTTGAAGGCGCAATACATTATACATTGGTGGGTGACCATGCAACAGCCAGACTGTACTTCGACCCGACCATGAGCGAAGGTGACTTTACACACAATTATCCGGGAAAGATGCAAGGGATCTCTTCCGTGTTTGTTGCCGCACTCGCAGCAAGGATCGCTGTTCAGTGTAATTGCGGGGATCCACTCCCTGATGCGGTGGAAAGAGCGGTGCGTGATGGACTCAATGCATCTAGGGAACTTGTCAGGCGTGGTTTTGGAACGGGCGAACCTGAATATCCCTATCCGGTAGCTGGTATTTTTTTAGCCAGTGATCAGATAGGCGATCAGATCGCTGATGTGACAATATCTAACCAGAACACGGCAAAGGATGCAGATCCGCGCTCGTGGTGCATCCTTAAAGAGATAAACGATCCGGTGCTGGAGTGCATTGCTTATGGAATTGTAAAGAAAGGGGAGACTGACGCACTAAAAAACGTCCCGATAGGTAACTTCGGAAAGTTAAAGAGTGTTGACAGGAATGAGATTGAGAGCTTTCACAGTATAAAAAACCTGATGCGGGAATATGTCGAATCAGAGAACTATACCCGCCCACTTTCAATAGCGGTTTTTGGTTCACCTGGTTCTGGTAAATCCTTTGGTATTACCGAGATCGCAAAGAGTATCGCTTCAGGTAGGGTTGAGATATTAAAGTTCAATCTTTCCCAGTTCGATTCAAAGCCTGACCTGATCAGCGCTTTTCATAAGATACGCGACCTTGCACTGGAGGGAAAGGTCCCACTCGTCTTTTTTGATGAGTTCGATTCGGATTTTAATGGGAAACTTGGCTGGCTGAAATACTTTTTAGAACCGATGCAGGACGGAAAATTCATGGAGAGGGAAACGATGCATCCCATTGGTAGATCGATCTTTGTCTTTGCAGGCGGAATAAACAATACATTTGAAAGATTCTCGGGAGACAATACCGATGATGCCGATACTATGAACCCTGAAGAAAAGAGGATGTATGAAGATGCAAAAGGACCCGATTTCACAAGCCGCTTGCGCGGTTACGTAAATATAAGAGGACCTAACCAGAGAGGGAGGGACGATACGGTATTTGTAATAAGGCGGGCGATGCTACTTCGTTCACTACTCGAACAGAAGGCAGGTAACCTCTTTGACAGCAGGAAACATTTAAGGATCGATGACGGCGTGTTGCGAGCACTGATCAAAGTCAAAAGTTATAAACACGGCACACGTTCGATCGAAGCCATCATTGAGATGAGCATGTTAAACGGGCGCAGGTCATGGGAACAGGCTTATCTTCCTGCAAAGGAGCAACTCAAGCTACATCTCGACGAAGAGTCGTTCTCGCGCCTTCTGGTGAGTGACGTGATACTTGGTGCGTCACGGGAAAGGTTGGCAGAGGCTATCCACGAGCAGTATCTTGCAAATCAAAAGGACAGAAAAGCTGCTGGTGATCCTTCCATGCAGCCATGGGATGAACTTGATTTTGGTCTAAAAGAATCAAACCGCAAGCAGGCAGACCAGATTCAGGAGAAGCTTCAAGAGGTGCGCTGCGGACTTGATCTTGTGGAGGAGGAGGAAACTCCATTATTTGAGTTTACGTCGAAAGATGTGGAAATCCTTGCAGAGATTGAGCACGAACGCTGGGTATTGGAACGAGATGCGGATGGGTGGGTATACGGTGAGGCACGTGATGTTAATGCGAAGATAAGTCCGCATCTTCGCCCATGGAATGAGTTAACCGAAGAGGTGAAGGAATACGACCGAGAGACAGTGCGTGGAACTCCCGAATTCCTTATGAAGGCAGGATTTACGGTGTATCGGATGGATTGAACAATTTCATGGGATATATGATATAATAAGATGGTGTGAGAATTATGAACGATAGGACGTATGATGTTTTTTTCAGTTACTCACACAAGGATGATAAAGAAGTAAAAGAAGTAAACCTGATCCTTGAGGCACTGCGAGCTAAAAAATTGCGCGTCTGGATAGACCATAGTGAAATTAAGGATTATAACAGCATTACTCGCTCCATCGTTGACGGGCTTGCCAGATCAAAAGTGCTTCTGGCATACAATTCCCTTAACTATGCACATTCCCGTGCCTGCCAGTGGGAGTTAACTGCTGCTTTTCTTGCAGCACAGCGTGAAGGCGACCCGCGGCAGAGAGTTCTTATCATCAATCCCTTGAAAAATGTCGAGCATATACATCCGGTAGAACTAAGGGGCTGCGTACAATTAACTTATCCAAACCAGTCCACTTAACTTTTTGAAGGCATGAGTGCATAATTCCATTTGGGATGGAGAGAATTTGGTTTTAAGTTCAATTTCTTCATTTCTTCATCTGTGAATTTTCTTCCTAGTTCGTACTCTTTTTTATCCAAACAAGCTGTCACCTTATCATTAACCTGATTCCTCATTCTGTATGATGATTAAATCTCAATTTTATTTAAACTGTCAACGGCGGTGTAAAAATACACCATTGTGGCGGTTTAAAAATACACCACCCATTTATATAGTTGTCCTTACATT
>JBQVMC010000070.1:0-10537 GCA_052361145.1 Methanosarcinaceae archaeon | reverse complement strand
TGGAGGCCGATTAAACCCAAGAAAGAACTTGAGGAAATATTTAAAGCACTGAAGATCAAGAAACCAACTTTTGATGTGGAAGAAGTTATACCTACAAATATGAGTGCATAATATAATCAATTTGGTACGACCGATGCTGATTATGGCAACATTTTTGCAACATTTTTGTTAAACGTGAGTTACAAAAATACTAATATAATCATTTTCATAAGAACCCATATATATAGCTATAACAATTAACGCAACTGAAGGAGTATTATGTTATTAATCGGAGAAGCACTAATAGGCGAGGAACCAGAACTCGCACACGTTGATCTTATGATCGGAGACAAGGAAGGTCCTGTCGGTCAGGCATTTGCAACAGGAATGACACAACTCTCAGCCGGTCACACACCTTTGCTGTCAGTTATCCGTCCGAACCTGCCTACCAAACCATCCACATTGATCGTACCAAAGGTCACGGTAAAGAATATGGATCAGGCAGCACAGATATTTGGTCCGGCACAGGCTGCTGTTGCAAAGGCTGTGGCTGATGCTGTTGAGGAAGGATTGATCCCGAAAGATCAGGCTGAAGATCTTGTTATCATAGCAAGTGTATTTATTCATCCTCAGGCAACCAGTTACAACAGGATATATAGGTACAATTACGGAGCAACCAAACTGGCACTCAAACGTGCACTTGCAAGTTTCCCTGATATCGATACCGTACTTGATGAAAAGGACAGGGCAGCGCATGCTATCATGGGATTCAAGGTCACAAGACTTTGGGATGCACCTTATCTTCAGGTTGCACTTGACAATCCGAATATTGGTGCAATACTAAATGTCATCAAACAGTTACCGAACAGTGACCACCTGATACTGGAAGCCGGCACGCCGCTCATCAAGCGTTATGGTATAGATGTTATATCCAAACTCAGGGAGGCAAAACCTGATGCATTCATTGTTGCAGACCTTAAGACCCTCGATACAGGAAACCTTGAGGCTCGCATGGTTGCTGATGCAACCGCTGATGCTATCGTTGTTTCAGCACTTGCACCTATCGCAACGATCGACAAGGTGATCGAGGAAGCACACAAAACCGGAATCTATGCAATTCTTGACACCCTGAACCAGCCCGATCCCGTATCAATATTGAAACAGCTCAATGATCTGCCTGATGTTGTCGAACTGCACCGCGCGATCGATATAGAGAACACGGAACATGCATGGGGAAGCATTGAAGGCATCAAGTTATTGTCTCCGAAGATCCTGGTAGCCGTTGCCGGCGGTGTCCGTGTTGACACGATACCTGCTGCATTGGGTGCTGGTGCCGATATTCTTGTGGTTGGAAGAGCAATTACTAATGCAAAGGATGTCAGGCAAGTAGCAGAACAGTTCATCGAAGGCTTGAATAAGCCAGAGATCGATCAGTTCAGGATAATGACTGATTTCTAATCACGTGTGATCTATCACACGTTCTTTTTATATTTTTATTTCAATTTGATTTTTTAGTTTTTTAGTTTTTTAATAGCATACCGACATTTTTATAATTGGAGGAGTATAAAATGGGTTCAATATTAATAGTTCTAAATCTTAAGACATATCTTGAAGGAACAGGCGAAGGTGCAGTAAAGATGGCACAGGTTTGTATGGATGTTGCGGGATCTGCAGATGTAATTATTGGTGTTGCTCCGCAACTTCCGGATATCTACCGTGTTGCATCGCAGGTGGATATTCCCGTATTCTCCCAGCACCTTGACGGTATTGGTGCCGGAGGTTTCACAGGACATGCATTTGCACAGTCAATTAAAGATGCAGGAGCAATCGGTACACTCATAAATCATTCCGAGCGGCGACTGACGCTTGCAGATATCGATGCTTCCATCACATCTGCAAAAAGTGCAGGGCTAACAACGATTGTATGCACAAACAACATCGCAACCACTGCCGCAGCAGCAGCACTAACACCAGACTTTGTTGCAGTTGAACCGCCGGAACTTATCGGCAGTGGAATTCCAGTTTCACAGGCAGACCCCGAAGTTGTTACCGGTTCGGTTGATGCGGTTGCAATGATCAATCCCGCGGTAAAAGTACTGTGCGGTGCAGGAATATCAAAAGGTGATGATCTAAAAGCCGCATTACAACTTGGTTCATCTGGTGTCTTATTGGCATCGGGCATCGTAAAAGCGAAAGATCCGAAGGCTGCGCTTGAAGACCTTGTAAGTCTGATCTAACTGTTATCTGTTCTTGACTTGATGTCAATACGCCAAACAGTAGCAAGCAGCAATTGTCATATTGATTATCGATATATCAATTATTTGTAGCAAGTGCTCGATTAGCGGAGAATATGTTTTCAATACAATCATTACCATGTACTGCTATGGGCGGCAATCCTGGTATAAACTATTTGATATTACTTCCTGTGACTTGTATATCTTATGGGCGTAGTAGGCACTCAACTCCGTAGAAAGCTGGTGTCCTTTGCGGTGAATATTTTATCCCACAATCCATGTTCATACAATACATATTAAAATCTAAAATTTAATTTAATTTAATTTACTTTAATTTACTTTAATTTAATTTAATATTAAGCGTGTTAGTGTCTTTCCAATTCAAACAGCCAAAAATTTTAAAACCCATACTTTTAAATCCATGTAGTAAAAATAATGAAACATGTCTGATAATGATTTCATATCCAAAAGTGAACATACAAAATTATTGAAAAGACTACATAAATACCTGTTCTGGGTGGGAGAGCAGATTCCGCATAAAGTTGAAATTAATGAGGAAATGGTACATTTGCATGAGTTTGTGTGGGAAATGGTCAACAAGCCACAACTTTCGGATGATGATAAAATACAGATCAACCACTGTATAACTCTCATTTCCAAAAAAGAATCCGAATATGAACATGATCTTGAAAGATCAGACCTAACATTACAAGATGCAAAAAAGTTATTCAGTAAAACTGCCGGACTGATGCGTGCACTTATGGACTTAAAAGAATTAGAGGAACATCCGAAAAAGAAAAGATTAAGAAAATTCCACCATGATATGAAAAAACGCAAGGTGGACGATGCAAAAAAACTTGTTACATTTGTTGAAAAAATAAAATGAGCAAATGCCTGTTGGTCGAATATTGAACGTTTATTTAGTAAATATTATATTTCATGCAATTATTTTATTATCATGATGAAGTTCAAAAACCTGCACATCATATCAATGAAAGATTTTTCACGTGACACGATCGATCATATACTGAGCACCGCTGAAAAACTTGAACCGGTTGCAAGGGGTATGGAGAAGTCAGATATTCTTGATGGAAAGGTATTGTCACTTTTGTTCTTTGAGCCAAGCACAAGGACTCGCATGTCTTTTGAGACTGCGATGATACGGCTTGGCGGACGGGTATTAAATCTTGGATCTCTTGAGGCAACTTCTATTGCAAAAGGGGAGACTCTGGCTGACACTATCCGCGTAGTAGAGGGATATTCCGATGCAATAGTCCTGCGGCATCCAAAGGAAGGATCTGCACGAATGGCTTCAGAACTTGTATCAATACCTATTATCAATGGTGGTGACGGTGCCGGACAACATCCTACACAGACATTTCTTGACCTTTATACAATTCGAAGGGAAAGCCATCTGGACGGTGTAAAAATTGCGCTTGCCGGTGATCTCAAATATGGCAGGACTGTGCACTCACTCTGTTATGCCCTCTCACTTTATGGTGCGGAAATTACACTGGTATCTCCAAAAGAACTGCGCATGCCGGATGAGATCATATTTGATCTTAAAACATGCAATATCAAGGTGACACAGGCAGACTCAATTGAGGAAGTCATAAGCGATGTTGAAGTGTTATATGTCACAAGGATCCAGAAAGAGCGTTTTCCAGACCCAGCAGAATACCAGAAGGTTGCAAGCAGTTTGCTGGTTACACCGCATCTTATTAAAAAAGCTAACCCCAAACTTAAGATCATGCACCCACTGCCAAGGGCCAATGAGATCGATCCGCAAGTGGATGAAACGGAACATGCCTGTTACTTTAACCAGTCATTCTATGGCGTGCCTGTTCGAATGGCATTGCTTTCACTTGTAATGGGGGTTTTCGAATGACACCAAATACAACACCAGAACGTGAATTAAGGGTTCGTCCTATTGAGAATGGGACCGTTATCGATCATATAACAGCAGGCCAGTCAATAAATGTACTGCGGATACTTGGAATACCGGATTTGTCGGAAGATGTTGTAAGTGTTGTAATAAATGCATCCGGTGCGCACGGGAAAAAGGATGTTGTAAAGATCGAAAACCGTGAGTTAAACGTGCGCGAGGTTGACAAGATCTCATTGATCGCACCAAATGCAGTTATCAATATCATACGTAATTATGATGTTTTCGGGAAAAAACAAGTTGTGATACCCGAACACGCAGAAGGCGTTGTGCGCTGTATCAATCCGAATTGTATTTCAAACAGCAGAGAACCGGTAACTTCTAAGTTTACTGTAACATCAGCCAAGGGAAAGATACTGCTCCGGTGTGAGTATTGCGAGCGCGTGATATCTGAAAATATTGCTGCACACCTGTTGTAAATCTAATCTGTTTTTAGTAATAATTGTTGAATATCCGGAGAGTTCATTTCAAAATCCCAGAATATCATCCATGGTATATATTCCAGACTCTGCACTACATACCCATACGGCCGCTTTTACCGCACCGCCTGCAAATGCCTGCCGCGAGTGCGCCTGGTGTTTGATCTCAATTCGCTCGCCGTTTCCTGCGAACAGGACAGTATGGTCACCCACGATATCGCCACCACGAACCGCGTGTATGCCAATCTCCTTTCCTCGCGGCGCAAGACCATTGCGCCCGTACACATACTCCCTGTTGCCAAGTGTTTCATTTATAATCTCTGCCGCTTTCATAGCAGTACCGCTTGGAGCATCTTTTTTCTGGTTGTGGTGGGCTTCAATTATTTCGATATCATAATCGGAAAGTGATCTTGATGCTTCTTTTAATATCCGGAAGAACACATTGACACCAATGGAATAGTTTGGTGAGATCACTGCCGCAACATTATTTTTCAGGATCGCATCATTTATCACATCTCTTTGCTGCCCTGTGAATCCGGTTGTGCCTATGACCAGGTTAACTCCACATTCTGCTGCCGCCGGTGTATTAACAACCGTCGCAGGTGCAATCGTAAAATCGATCAGGACATCCGTGTTCGTTCTGGTCAAAACCTCTTTTATATCATCTACATTCGATACCGCAATATCCAGTGTCCCTACATGTGCTATTTCTCCGGCATCTTTGCCGACATTGGTAATGTCAAAAGCAGCTGATAGTCGCATTTCATAATTTCTTACGATATTCTCAATAATCAATATACCCATGCGACCGCATGCACCTGTTACTGCCACATTGAGGTTAGCGTTAGAGTTAATGTCAACGTTAGTATCAACGTTAGCATCAACGTTGGCATTAGCGTGATCATCAATCATTTAACACACCCACGCTTTTTAGCGCATTTATGAGTATCCGTTCATTATCGCTGCTAATTGGTGCAAGTGGCAGTCTTAAGTGTCCGCTCGCAAGTCCGATCAATTCTGCTGCGCGTTTGACAGGTATCGGATTGGTCTCATTGAACAGCGCACGTATGAGCGGTGCGAGTTCATAGTGGATCATTCTCGCTGTTTGTATGTCGCCATTTCTTACAGCATTCACAAGGTCTACCATCTTTTTCGGAACAATGTTTGCAACAACCGATATCACGGCGCTGCCGCCAAGTGCGATTATCGGGAGTGTCAAACCATCATCACCCGAAATGACTGAAAAATCCTCATCAGCCGTATTTTCTATTATCCGGGTTACCTTGTCAAGATCGCCGCTTGCTTCCTTTATTCCCACGATATTATCGACCTTTGAAAGTTCAAAAATAACTTCAAGCGGCATGTCCTGGCTCGTGCGTGATGGAACATTGTATAAAAGTAAAGGAATGTCTACCGATCCCGCAATCGTTTTGAAATGCTTGATCAATCCTGCGTTGTTTGGCTTGTTATAATAGGGAGATATAAGCAGCGCGGCATCCACTCCCGCGTCGTCTGCATATTTTGTAAGTGCTATCGCTTCTGCTGTATTATTAGAACCTGTACCGACTACCACAGGAACATTTGCGCAATCAACTGCAGTATCGATCAGTTGCTCATGCTCATATGTAAAAAGAGTTGCGGATTCTCCTGTTGTTCCACATGGTACAATACCCGAAATACCGCCAGCCTCAACAAACCGGATATTTTCCCGAAAACCGGTTTTGTCAATGGCGTCGTCTTTTTTAAAAGGAGTGATAAGTGCAGGCAGAACCCCTTCGAACATGATATCCTCGCTTTTAAATACTATTCCGGACGAACATGTGTTATTTTTCGTGTAACATAGCCTGCGACACGATTTCTTATAACCTTGCTCTCGATATTCGTGTATTTTGTGACAAGATGCTTGTTCTCATCAAAATCATTTGTGAATACACCTTCATATTTCTCTAATAAACGAAATGTTATATTCTTGATATTTTTCTGTCTAATATTTCCCATGTATTGATCTCCGAAATTATCTGATAATATGTAATTATGATGTTAGTATCTTATTTAATGTTTTATTTTGGACGAAAATTTTGTGTCTTTTTGGTTCCGGCTTGTCCGGCTGGGTATCTTCTAATTGAAAATCTATCCATTTATACCTTTTGGATTAAGAGATTATTGCGGGCCCTATTCTATTGTTTTATTATTTATTCTCAATCCGTTTTATAATAGTCAGTTTTCCCAAGCAGCCGGTCCACTGTGACCGCATCCTTGAAAACATTCTCCCTGACACCCTTATGATTTATGTAAAGACCTATGAGCACAAAAAGCAAGCCAAGATTCGGATTGGCACCGACTATAAATACACCAAGCAGCACCACTGATGAAGCCATCAGTCCTTTTAGTGCACCTTTACGATATGAGACAAGGTGTGTGCGCCTGAATATACGAATATCGCGCAGGGTCAGGAATAAAACTACTAAATATGCTGCTATGGCTAATTGTTGGTACATCTGTTCATCACGCTTTTATTTGTTATGCATGGTGTATTCGATGTTCTTTACGGTTAAATCATTTTGGGCTTTAGGCTATTTATCGATGTAGATGTTAACCGCAAGATATGCAGTTCAATGACCTGCCTGAAAATACACTTCTTCATACGGCTGTATTACTACAAATCCCTCGCCCTTAAACACCATCTGGACAGTTTCTCCGCTTTCACGTCCCACAAGCGTTTTTAGTGACATATCCGTTTTTATGCTGGGCTGTAGGTTTTCTGACCATGCGACAGTGGCATTGGGATCTGTAAACACTGGCTGGTCGTTTGTCACCCTGAGTGTGAGGGGGTTATAGTGGGTGGTTATTGCAATCATTCCTGTTCCTTCAAGCTTTACGTTAAACAGCCCACCTGCCATTATACCTGCCATCTTTTTCATCATCTTGATATTCCATTTAACGGAACTCTCAAATGCAAGAATATCATTGCCGTTAACGTAAATCGCTTGGTTTTTAAGGTTTATGATGGATATTTTCTTTCCGCTGTCTGCAATGTATATTTTTCCTTTGCCTTCTGCTTTTGTCAGGTTTACCCCTTCACCGGTCATGGTTTTTTTGATCATTTTTCCAAGACCGTGTTCAAGTAACCCTTCACGTGTGAATTTGACATTACCAAGATAGGCCACCATTGATCCTTTTTTTGTCCACATCATGCCGTTGAGGTTGACCTCAAGCATGCGGTCACTTTCCAGTTCAAATACGCCTTCTCCAAGATCCTGTTGTCCTGTCTTTTCTATAAATTCGTCTATTGAATATTGTCCCATATTATGTTCCTCCTATAATTTTATGCCGTACGGTTCCTATCTCCCCATATCATTTTACGGATGCAGTTTCAAAATCCAGTTATAATCTAAGCAATAACAGTTTTACACTAGATGAATAATTATGCTTATGTTGCAATGATATCACACAGGACTATCGTAAAAATCCAAAATAAATTCTAAATTTTAACCGCACATGCACTAAATTATATGTTATATATGGCAGTACTTATATATGTTGTTAATTCACTCACTGTGGAAAATAAGTACCCTCTGCGATGAATCTTTTTTACCATGATCCGTTTATCCGGAATAGATTAAAAAGTATATTTTTAAACCTCAATCATTGCAATTGTTAATGGATTATCACTCTTCGCAACAGGCAAGCATCGAAGTTATGGATAAACGACTTCATTTTGAAATAAAAAGATGTTTAAGCACTTGGGTTTAGATAGTCCGAATATACATTTTATCCTGCTTTTTGGAGTGTATACGGAAAAGCAATGAAAAGTTGTGACGAAAGAATCGAAAGATAGAACAATTTACCAAAATGGGATATCACCGTAAAAACTAAATTTAGGTAAATTATTTATTGGAAACTCCCTAAGTATAGAACAATATAGTATAGAACAGTCAAACAAAACGATCAATCATAATTAAATAATTGATTATATAATTAATTGCGTTGGCACAGTGATCATATGCAAAACATGCAAACCATTATTGATAAGATAAATACGTTGAAGAAAGAACGCAATGCTGTAATTCTTGCTCACAATTACCAGCGAAGTGAGGTTCAGGATATTGCAGATTTTGTGGGTGATTCGCTTGGACTTAGCCAGCAGGCTCTGGAGCAGGATGCGGATGTAATCATTTTTTGTGGTGTGGATTTTATGGCAGAGAGTGCCGCGATCCTGAGCCCCGACAAAACGATTTTAATTCCGGAAATTGATTCGATGTGCCCAATGGCTGAAATGGTGACAGTGGAATCACTCAAAAGTGTAAAGAAGGAGTATAAGGATGCAATTGTTGTATGCTATGTCAACACATCTGCTGCAGTAAAGGCAGAATGTGATATATGCTGCACTTCTGCAAATGCTGTGGATGTCGTAAATTCACTTGATAGTAACGTGATACTATTCGTACCTGATAAAAACCTTGCAAATTATGTTGCAAAACATACACATAAGAAAATAATTCCATGGGAAGGATTTTGCCCGACCCATCACCAGATACTTGCAGGTGACGTACTGCTCTTAAAAGAAGAACACCCTGATGCAGAGTTCATAGCGCATCCGGAGTGTCGTGATGATGTATTAGAGATCGCAGACCATGTTTTCAGTACAACGGGTATGACAAAGTATGTCAGGGAATCCGGTTGCAATGAGTTTATTATTGGTACGGAAAATGGTCTATTACACCGGCTGGAAATTGAGAACCCAGGGAAATATTTTTATCCTGCATCCGAATATGCAATATGTCCGAATATGAAGATGACTACATTGAATGCTGTTTTGAATTCACTTGAAAACCTGGAACATGTTGTAACAGTGCCAGAAGATGTGCGAACAAAGGCAAAACATACGCTTGAACGGATGCTTGGTAATTAACGCAGTAAATCGAAATATGGTTACGGGTCATAAATGAGTGTTCATGCATATATTCAATTGGTCAGGTCCGGTAATTGTTTGATGGGTGCATTTGCAGCCATCATCGGTGTTTTTATTGTATATAGTATGTTGAATTTGACAGTCACACTACCGTTTTTTGAGATTCTATTAATCTTTTTCATTGTATTTTTTATAACAGGTGCTGGAAACACAATCAATGATTATTTTGATGTTGACATCGATACTGTAAACAAACCCCTGCGCCCGATTCCCTCCGGTAGGATAGGACTTTCACAGGCACTCTATTTTTCACTCATACTTTTTGCAGCTGGAATTACACTGGCATTTCTTATTAACACTATATGCGTTTTGATCGCACTATTTAATTCCCTGCTTCTAATTTACTATGCACGAACACTCAAGCGCACGGTATTGTTTGGTAATCTTACTGTGGGTTACTTAACAGGTTCAACTTTCCTATTTGGCGGTGCCGTATTCGGAATTGCAGGGCTTAAGGCTTTATTGGTTCTTTTTCTTCTTGCCACATTCGCAACGATCGCGCGCGAGATTGTAAAGGACATAGAAGATATGGAAGGGGATATGAAGGATGGTGCAAATACCCTCCCAATCAAGATCGGTGCAAAAAAATCCGCATACGTTGCAGCATCCGTAGGTTCTCTTGCTGTTCTTGCAAGTCCTATTCCATATATGCAATCAATGTTAAATCCCACGTATCTCTATGTAGTAGGGGTTGCAGATATTCTTTTTGCTGTAGCGGTGTTTGAGATCATTATCAGGAATAATGCAGCAAGGTCGTCAAAACTATTTAAGATTGCGATGTTTTTTGCGCTTTTGTCATTTGCTGCGGGTTCAGTTTAGATAATAATTTTCGTATTTGTATAACTTAAATCCTGGGTGCAGAATTCAAATATATATGAATCAAAAACCAATGCGACCGCCGACATGCGGCATTTGTATCCTCTTCAAATCATAGGGTAACTGGCACTATTCTGAAATCGAAGGCCTGCTTGGCCACTTGATTTTGAAA
>JBQVMC010000069.1:0-10627 GCA_052361145.1 Methanosarcinaceae archaeon | reverse complement strand
CTCTGGCAACAAAATTGTCGTATGAGTATGATAACGGGGTTGACATTGAAAAACAAAAGATAAGCATCGAATCCGTGACAGGGGATATTTATGTACAGAAAGGCAAATATGACGAACTGTTCGAGCAACCCATATATGTCTACGCTTTGCCAATAGTCGCTATTCTTGTGATTGGCGCATGGATATTCCACAGGCACAAACAATACAAATTCTAATCATCGTTCTATAGGCAAAATTATTATTATTATTATTATTATTATTATTATTATTATTATTATTATTATTATTATTATGCATTAAATTCGGAGGAATTATTTGCTTAACATATTGATCGTAGGAACTGGACAGTGCGGTAATCGGATCCTTGACGCAGTAAACAAAAAGGCGTTTGGCGGCAAAACCAAATTTGCAAAATTCTATTCCAAGCAAAAGTTCAAAAGCCGTGTGGAAACTATTGCAGTTAACACTGCGATCAATGACCTCAAGGAATTGAAGTATACAAAAGGGAAGGATCGAATTCACATACCTCACCTACATGGAGTAGGGGCTAACAGGAATGTTGGTAAATCCGTTTTTGATGCGAATAAGGATGTCATAATGCGCCAGATCGATGAACGGGGTCGATTTGATGTAGCGTTTGTCATCACATCTGCATCCGGGGGCACAGGTTCATCATTCACCCCAATGATGGTAAAAGAACTAAAGGAAACATATGATTTTCCGGTCTATACAATTGTTGTGCTTCCGTTCAGGGAAGAAGGAACACTATATCTTCAAAATGCTGCATTTTGCTTAAGGGATATGCGCGATAGCAATGCCGATGGGATCATTCTAGCAGATAACCAGTTCCTCAAGCAACTGGGCGGCGATGTGGAATCTGCATACAACGGGATCAATGATATGATCGCAGAGCGTCTTTTGTTCTTACTCGATGCACTGGACAGTGATATGATGATGGTCACAGACCTTGGTGATTTCAAGACCGTGATGAGTGGTGGTGCAGGTCTTGCTACTATTGGATTCTACAAAGCTGAAAAGGATGTTACGGTAAAAACAGCGATCCAAAAAGCATTGTCTCCTTCAGGATTGTTATTCTCGACAAATGTCTATGATGAAGCGAGCAGGGCAATGATCATCATAAAAGGTGACAGGAGTTATTTGAGCATTGATGACATCTCTAACGAAGTTGAAAAACTGTCATCTGCTGTTGGTCATGTGTTCAAAGGAATTATCGTTAGAAGTGGTGAACGCCCACAGGTTCTTGCAGTGCTTACATTGGAGTCGGCATTAGAACTTGAAAAATTGTATTCCATTGCAGTTGATGCTATTAATCAAGAAAAGGAGAAGAAGATAAGGGTTAATGACGAAAAAGCGATCGATAAGGCATTTTCGCAAATTGATGGACTTGAACCTCATTATTGATGTATATTGATATATTTTGTTGAAAATACCGGGTTTGGTAAAGATTTTTTGTTTTTAAACTCTTATAAATGATATTACACGGGCATAGTTCCAATATCAGGTCATTAATTGGTATATTAGATAAAATCAGATAGATATAAAATACCAATATTGAAAGTGGATCAAAATGAATAAAATTCCAATTGTGTTAACGATCGCAGGCACCGACTCCGGCGGAGGTGCCGGAGTTTCAGCAGACCTTAAAACATTCGCATCAATTGGAGCACATGGCACATGTGCCATAACGTCAGTGACATCACAAAACACAACAGGGGTTATTGGTACATATAACCTGCCGCCGCGTGTTGTGAAGGACCAGATCGATGCTGTTTGTACAGATATGGATGTGCGTTGGGCAAAAAGCGGCATGCTGCCATCTTCCAATATTGTATCCACTGTTGCGGAATGTATGAAAAAGTATGACCTGCAACTTGTGGTTGATCCGGTAATGGCAGCCGAGGCGGGAGGCATCCTTATGACAAAAAATGCACTATTGGCCATAAGGGATGAACTGTTGCCTCTTTGTACGGTTGTGACCCCGAATACTAATGAAGCGGGTGCACTTTCCGGCATTCTTATTGAAAATCGTGACAATGCAAAACGCGCTGCAAAAGCCATTGCTGAGATGGGTGTTCCGACAGTGATAGTTACAGGTGGACATCTTGATGCATCGGATGTGATCTATGAATCTATTAATGACACTTTTACGATTATCCCCGGCAAGTTCATAGAAGGCGGAACACACGGTTCAGGATGCACATATTCCGCAGCGCTTACAGCATATCTTGCGCACGGTCATTGCGTAGTGGAAAGTGCAAGATATGCAAAACGTTTTGTCGAGTATGCAATAAGAGAAAGTATACCGATCGGAACCGGCGTTGCTCCTGTAAACCAGCTGTTGCATATTCGTAAAAACGCGGCAAGATATGAGGTACTTGATAATACGAGACTTGCTGTTGAGATCATAACAGAATGTAAATCGTTTGCTAAACTGATCCCTGAAGTCGGTTGCAATATCGCAATGGCATTACCGAATGCCTCTAATGTACATGATGTAGCAGCAGTATCCGGAAGAATTGCAAAACTTAAAGGAAAAGCCGTAAATGTTGGGTGTGTCGAGTTTGGTGTTAGTAGTCATGTTGCAAGGATTGTTCTTGCAGCCATGAATTTTAATAATAATATTCGAGCATCGGTCAATATCAAGTACTCAATGGATGTACTTGAAGTATGTAAAAATATGAATCTTAATATCTCATCCTTTGAACGGGCAGACGAACCTGAAAATACAAATACGATGGATTGGGGCGTCACACATGCAATAAATGAATACGGTAGTGTTCCGGATATCATCTATGATACCGGAGGAAACGGGAAAGAGCCGATGATAAGGATACTTGGTGAAACTGCGCGGTATGTTGCAAAAACTGCTGTTAGGATTGCAAAATACACAAATGGCGCGTGAATATTGGGTCGTGTCCTTAAGTTGCATGATCTCATAGGCTTTGTCATAGTTCAAGGTTGCCAATGGCATTGATTCTAAGCAACATACTTAATATCTAGATATAGTCCTGCAGCATAATTAATATTCTAAAAGGTCACGATTTTTTTGGTACTACCGAATATTTTGGGAATATGTCATATGAGGCAGCGTTTTTATCCCAAGTACATTTAAAGGGTTTTGTGTAGAAAGCCACTACATTGGGGATGCAAGAAACTATAAATTATATGCTACGGGAAAAAAAGTAAAATTGAAATAATAGAAACCTTTTTATACCACAAAATAAGTCTATATATACTTTTAAATCAATTTATATGTGAATAAATCGAGAGGGATGAATGAAAAGACTTGGTACTGTTTTACATGTCTCTATA
The DNA here is from genome assembly GCA_052361145.1 of Methanosarcinaceae archaeon. Lineage (GTDB taxonomy): Archaea > Halobacteriota > Methanosarcinia > Methanosarcinales > Methanosarcinaceae > Methanovorans. The sequence continues at coordinate 7,294 of JBQVMC010000069.1, read as the reverse complement.
CCGAGAGGTTTGATTATTCGGGGTGATAAGCTGGAATCATCCGGATCCAAAACATCTGCTAAAAAATCACCTAAACTTTATTCAGCTGTTTTGAATAGAAGAGTTAAACAAATAGGAAAAATTAGTGGTATAATCGGACCTGTGGAACATCCGTATATTCATGTTAAACTGTCAAAGGACATCGATTCCGAACAACATATTCATGTAAATGAGCATGTTTATATTCTATAATATAAGTCAATGTCCGGATTAACCTGCTTGTGATTTTTATGTATAAATATTAAATTATAGACATGATTAAAGTTCGAATTATCATTATATTTATAAATTTAAGGTGATGTGAAAATGGTTGAAGTTGAGAGAGTGCGATATTCAGATACCTCTGAGCGAGAGAAAGTACGTGCAATGATCAAGGCACGTAAAGAGCAAAATAAAACAGCAGAGGTTGTGAAATCAAAGGTAGAATGTCCTGAATGTGGAAGCCGTAATCTTGAACATGACTATGAGCGCGCTGAGCTTGTGTGTGCGGACTGTGGTCTTGTTGTTGATGCGGAATTTGTTGATCAGGGACCGGAATGGCGTGCTTTTGACCATGACCAGCGTATGAAGCGTTCCCGTGTGGGTGCACCAATGACATATACGATTCACGATAAGGGTCTTTCCACAATGATCGACTGGCGGAACCGTGATTCATACGGAAAGTCAATATCGTCAAAAAACCGTGCGCAGTTATACCGCTTGAGAAAATGGCAGCGCAGGATCCGGGTCAGTAATGCGACGGAACGAAACCTCGCTTTTGCACTTTCAGAACTCGACCGTATGGCATCCGCACTTGGTCTTCCAAGAACTGTGCGTGAGACCGCAGCGGTCGTATACCGAAAAGCCGTTGACAAGAACCTTATTCGAGGGCGAAGTATTGAAGGAGTTGCGGCAGCAGCGTTGTATGCAGCATGTCGCCAGTGCAGTGTTCCAAGGACACTTGATGAGATCGGTGAGGTATCAAGGGTTAGCAGGAAAGAGATTGGTAGGACATACCGATTTATCTCAAGGGAACTGTCCCTTAAGCTTATGCCTACATCCCCTATCGATTATGTACCAAGGTTCTGTTCAGGACTAAACCTCAAGGGCGAGGTTCAGTCAAAAAGTGTCGAGATACTGCGGCAGGCTTCTGAGAAGGAACTAACAAGCGGACGCGGGCCAACCGGCGTTGCTGCTGCTGCAATATATATCGCATCAATTCTCTGTGGAGAACGCAGAACACAGCGCGAGGTCGCAGATGTTGCCGGAGTGACTGAAGTTACAATCAGGAACAGGTACAAAGAACTGGCAGAGGAACTCGATATTGAGATCATCCTGTGAGTGCAATTGAGTCTATATTTGAGTGGAAAGACTCCAAACACATTGTTTATAATTGTGATAATTTAGCATCAAAAACCCAATTAGTACATATTTATCATCAGGACAAATGACCCCATCTTCATACCAATCCACGGATAGTTGTTAGTTGAGGACGGCATACTACGCCAGCCGGTAAGAATGATATTGGCAGTGTTGATGATGATCAAGAATAGACGGTGGCAGTGATTGTGTAAATCAACAGGGGTGTGTATACGATCCTACAAAAGTCATTGATGCTAGTGTTCTTTGCTGTTATAGTGTGCGTCATGAAGGAGTAATCGCAGCTGTGTGATCACTGTTAATGGTATTGGCGGCGTGGATTTCACCACCATACAGGCGGCGGTGGATGCGGCTAGATAGGGGGATATGGTTGGGGTGCGGAGCGGAACGTATGTCGAAAATGTGGGTGTGGGAAAAAATGCTTACGTTAATCAAGCAGAAGGGATGCCAGAATGATGAAAGCACAGCAGAAGGTACATCACTATGCTGATATGGATTATATTAACTTACAGTATCATAGTGATCTAATTTAATATAAGTAACTATTCAGCTATCCTCAATACTAGATGTCGAGAGCGAAAATCCATTTATTCATGTCAATGGTGATACATTATTTAGTTTTTGATAATGAGTCTATATCTATCGATTTCAAAGACATCTTACAATTATATGTAACTATCAATTTGTAGATAGTTCAGTCTAACGATAACGTTTACGTATGGCTTAATAGTTACGAAATATTTAAAAAATAAGCCTTCGCTCGCATGCGTTTATAGTCATAATGGGAACTGCTTTTTTCCAATGATAATCTAAATTCGACGGCATAATACAAAAATCGAGTGATGCAAACCAAGACATTTTTTAATATATTCCGGATAAACGAATCATGGCAAAAAAGATTAATCGAGAGGGGTTATTTTTCTCTGCGTGCCTGTGCTACCTATGCGGTTTTCCAAACCATTCCAGAAAAAAATAAAAAGTCTTCAAACCAATTTGAAATATGCTGTATTGCACTGCCATTCAATCCCCTGTAATCGCAATAAGTTCATTAATACATGCAACCGCTATCGGTGTCCCGCCGCGTGTACCAGTACAGGTAATTGATGGCACATCCATCTTCAATATTTCTTCCTTTGAATCGGCTGCATTCACAAAACCCACTGGCGTGCCAATGATTAGCGCAGGGCGCACACCGTACTCGATTAACCGGCACATCGTAAGCGCTGCTGAGGGGGCATTTCCTATCACAATAATGGCACCATTAAGCCGGTTTCTGCATGCAAGAAAACCTGCAGAAGTCCTGGTAATTCCATACTTGTGTGCGATCGTTGCATCAGCATCCTCATCCAGTACACAGGTAACATCGCAGTTGTGTCCTTTTTTGCTTATGCCGACTTTAACCATATTAATATCAACAAATATCGGCGCGCCTTTTTTGATTGCTTCAACTCCAGCATTTATAGGTTCGTTTTTAAACGTCATAATCTTTGCCACAGAAGGGTCACCTGTCGCGATCATGCATCGCTGACGCACGCGGTCTTCCGGGTTTTTGTCTCCCACGACCTTGCGTGCAATATTTCGGCTTGTCATAGATATTGCCTTTGCTTCCTGTGTGTGGGCACCAAGATCCTTGCAGTCATTGACAAGTTCGGGGTCAATTTCTGTTGTGAACCGAACAAGATCGCCGAGTTCTTCAAGTGATCGTAGTTCTATATTTTCAGTAGTTCTATTTTCACTGGTCATATTATCAGTAGTCATATTTACGATGATACCCCCTCGGAGTAATTATCAGTTTTTCGAAATCGTTTTCCCAAATGCGGGATTCGCTATTCCCGATAAGGACTGTGGTTCGCATATCTACCCAGTCGTCATACTCAAGCACATCCCCAAGGGTTGTAACAATCGATTCTTCATCGCTTTCCCGAAGCGCATTCTTGACAAGCCCGACAGTAACTGAATCCACTTTATGCCGTTTGATTATCTCAATCGCGCGCGTGAAGTTGGAATTACGCTGCCGGCTCTTAGGGTTATAGAGGGATATGATAAAATCCGCATCTGCCGCTGCCTCAAGACGTTTTTCTATTACATCCCATGGCGTCAGCAGGTCGCTAAGGCTGATAACCGCAAAATCATTTACGATCGGCGCGCCAAGAACGCTTGCCGATGCTGTTATAGCTGTAACACCCGGAAGCACCTCAATGTCCACATCAGCTCCACAACTCTCTGCGACCTCAAGCACCAGTCCTGCCATGCCATAGATATTTGCATCTCCCCCACTGATGATGGATACAACCGAAGTTTTAGCAAGTTCAACAGCCTTTTGTGCGCGATCTACTTCCTTCCCCATCGAACTGCGGATAATGTTCTGGCCATCAATTAGGCTCTTAACCTGATCCAGATATGTACCGTTACCCACTATGTAATCGGAAATTATAAGAATATCCCGCGCGCGAATTGTGAGATGTTCAACAGAACCAGGTCCTATGCCGACAATGTAAAGTTTGCCTTTTTTAACCATATTCTCATTGTGCGATTGCAATTGTGATTCTTCCATATACTCTCTTCCTAAGTATCAATTCTTTATTTTCTGAAAGTGCAAGGGCGGCAGGTTCTGCCACACCATTTAAGCCAAAGCGGTTTGCCTGTGATGCAGAAGGCGCATCAAATTTGTTTAATAACTCATGCGGCAAGAACTCGATTCCAATACCAAGCACCTGTGCGGCTTTAAGTAAACCTGCCTCGTTCTTTTTCATCGCAGCAGATGCGAGCGAGCGCACACTGCCGCATTGAGCATCAATCTCATGCAGTGCCATGTTGACTGCGTCAATGACCTCCTGTGATGTGACACCGCGCCGTGTTCCGATTCCGATAATCATACTATTTCAGCCTCGTATTTTTTCAGTACGGATACTTCATCATCAACCACAACCACCTTCGGACCACGTATCTCAAGCACTTCCACATTCTGCTCAAGTAGGGCACAGTTGACATTTTTTGTGGACTCCCTGTTCACGATCTCACAACCAAGAACATTCGCAATCGCTTCAACTGATGGTCTATCGTGCACTTCGGTTGCGGTCGTAATGACAGGCACAGCACCAAGTTCCGATAATATGCGTGCAAGTTCGTTTGCACCGTGGTGACCGCCAGTGAGAGGTATTGCAAAAGTCAGGTTCGAATCTACAACCACCACAGCAGGATCGGACCACTTATCAACAAGCAAGGGTGCAATTTCCCGCACAGCGATACCGGTGGCAAATAGCGCCACAATTGCATCATATTCTTTAAACGCATATTTAAACACATTTTTGTCATATGCCAGTATATCTGCATTAATATGCGCTGCAATGCGCGCTGCAGTATCGTGATTTCGATCAAATGTAATTACAGCGGTCCTTGTGCTACTCCGTATAGGTGTGACCTCCTGTAATTTACGGGGTCTACTACCCCGCCAATGATGATCATTGCCGAGCGTTTGATACCTGCATTTTTTACCTTCTGTGCGATATCAGCCACCGTGCCGCATATGACCTGCTCATCATCCCATGAAGCATGAAAAACAACTGCAACAGGCGTATCCTGCGGGTATTCGACCTTGTTCATGATCTCTCCGATCTTCTGTGTTCCAAGGAACACAGCCATAGTGGCATTGTGACGCGATAGTTCCTTGATATCGTCTTTTTCAAGTGTTTTACCTGCCGGGCGCGTGATAATCAGGGTATCGGAAACCCCGTTCAATGTTAACTGGGTATTAAGCGCAGCAGCGGATGCAAATACAGATGAAACTCCAGGCACGCGTTCAACCTTGATGCCGTATTTTTCAAGTTCATTCATCTGTTCCACGATAGAGCCATACAGCGAAGGGTCACCGCTGTGCAGTCGGACTACTTTTTTACCGGCTTTGAAATGATCAGCCATTGTTTTTGTGATCTCATCAAGTGTCAGTCCGTAACTGTCGATCTTCTCACCATTTGAATAATCCAGAACTTCAGGATTTATAAGAGAGCCGGCATAGACCACGAGATCTGCTTTTTCAAGAAGTTCACGCCCCATAACGGTTATCAATCCGGGGTTTCCAGGACCTGCACCAATGAAATATACTTTGTTTTTTTTTCCGTTCATTTTTTCAATCCTCCTTTCCCCGCTTTTTGGCATATATGATGCTGAAATAATCTCCATTTTCAGGGATTTTTTCTCTGGTTTTGATTATTCTCTCATCACATGAAAAGAGTTTCTCTGCAAAGGTAAATTCATCATATCCTTTATCAGCCAATGAGTTTACAATCTCAAGCGGGCGGCGTGCTTTAAGGATTATTTTCGACCGTACACCAGTTCCATCACTTACCTCAAAAGATGAATCAATAGCAATCCCCGCTCTTGCTGCAAAGGATGTGATCGAACTTATACCCGGGATTGTCATTATCCCAATGTCAGGATGATATTCGTGTATGACGCGGCTAAGATGTGAGAATGTGGAAAAAAAGTTTGGGTCTCCGATCAGTCCGAAGGCTACCGTGCCGGATCTTGCCTGTTCAGCCACAATATCGGCGTTTTTTTTCCAGATAGCATTAAGTACATCGCTGTCCTTTGTCATTGGGAAATCCAGTACTTCGCAATGTGTATATGGTGCCACCAGGTCTGCTGCAAGGCGACCGGGTACGTATACCATGTCACTGTTCTTTAATGTTTCAACGGCTTTGAGCGTCAAAAGTTGCGGATCACCGGGTCCGAGTCCTACTCCAATCAGCATATGTTCTCTCCATTCTTCTGGTCATTCATTTTTCCAACAATGATGTACACCGGATTTTCGGGTTTGAACATTATTTCTCCTGCAATGGATGCACCCCGCGATACTGCAACATGCAATACCTCATTAAATATTCCAAGTTCCCGCATCGCATTGATCGTCCTGACTACCGTTTCTATTCTAACGGCATTAACAACGATTCGCCGCACTTTTTTTTCACAGAGTATTCCAAGCACGCGGCGAATGTTCTTTGTACCGCCTACAAACGCAGAATCGATTGTTCCAATACCTGTATTGTCATTTAATACATACGATGCTTCGCCGTGCATAAGTGTAATGTTTGCCAATCCGTGGGTTTTAAAGTTCTGTGTTGCAATCCCTATTGCTTCATCCCGTTTATCGAGTGCATAGATTCTAAGGTTGCGTGTAATTTTTGATGCTTCTATTGATACGGCACCTGTGCCACAGCCAATATCAATAAATGTGCTACCGTCTTTTAAATCAAGTTTTGACAGGGACACTGCAATTATTTCCGGTTTTGTGGGACCACCACTTATGGATAACAGATCTGACATTTTACACCTGACTAAAGTAAACTTGAATTAACTACATGTATCTTGTCCCACATAAAACTTGTTCCTCAAAGGTTGTCAAAAATGAAATCAAAGAAAACTGCAAAACATCTGGTAATACTTGGAACTGCATCACATGTTTACAATAAATAGGTTATTGTCAGCATTCTTTACAATATAACCATGGCATAGTAATGCATCATCTATATGCGCCATGGATATTTTTTCGTAAATCACCTATGTAAACAATGTGTTGAACTTTTACTGCATGCGTTTATTATCATAACGGGAATTACTGACCGAACAGTACTATACAGGCCGTCCCAAAACTAAAAGCATGTGTACAAATCGAATGATATATGTCCTATCTAGGTCAATGATGTTAAATTAAAACTCATCTTTGACAACTTGAGGAATCTCCAAAATCGCTAACAGAGGCATCAATTCTCTCGATTTTCATTCCTAAACCAATTTCATTACTTTTTTCCGCCCAAAAAATCGGTAGTGCCCCAGAAATCGTGACTTTCTATAATAATCGTTGTGCTGCGAGACTACAGGTGGATTTTAAGTGTGTTAT
>JBQVMC010000068.1:0-10866 GCA_052361145.1 Methanosarcinaceae archaeon | reverse complement strand
GTATATCAGCAGCGCGTGCGACTGCGTCAAAGTGCGCGAGTATCCCGTTTCTGTTCGGCTTGTTGTAGTACGGTGTTATCAGTAGCGACGCATCCGCACCGGCATCCGCTGCGTATCTGGTAAGCTCGATCGCTTCACCGGTGTTGTTCGACCCGGTTCCGGCGATCACAGGAACTGTCGCGCAGTCAACTGCGACATCGATCAGTTGCTTGTGTTCGTCGAGCGTGATTGTGGCTGATTCGCCAGTGGTTCCGCAGGGAACAATTCCTGCGACTCCATCTTCGATTGCGCGCTCGATATTCAGAGAGAAGCCTCTCGCATCGATCGTATTATCTTTCGTGAACGGGGTTATCAGTGCGGGCATGACACCTGTTAAGTCCATAAACATCCCTCCAAAGGATTGTAGCGTCTGTTATGATATTTATAACATTTATAAGATCTACAGTACCTTCGTACGTTGCGCAATCACGTTTCTGCGCGTAACATAACCAGCGACCCGGTTTCGTATCGTCTTGCTGGTGATGTCGGTGTGCTCGGAGACGCTCTTCTTGTTCTCATCGAAATCGGTTCCGAATGCGTAGCCGCGCTTTGCAATCAACTCGTGTGTGATCTTTTTGATGTATGTTGGTCGAATATTTCCCATGTATAACGTGCTATGGCAGTCTAATATATAAATATTGCCTCGGGTGGGGGATCTCGGCGTCAGGGCGTCATGGCAACTTATGCAACCGCAACTCTCGAGAGTCTCCATACTATGCGTCAAGATCGCCTGCGCAACCTTTTTAACCAATGCTCGATCAGATAAAACATCGCTGCCATTTACGGGACAGTAGGGTAGCTTGGTCGATCCTCGAGCGTTTGGGACGCTTGGACCGCGGTTCAAATCCGCGCTGTCCCATCTTGCTGTGATTGGATGAGCAGATGCGCTCATAGTGCCATCGCCCCCTCACTCATCGAGAAGATCACCTATTCATCAATTTTGGATCAGGCACCTGGATTTTAAACGCTCAACACTTCCAAAGGAACGGGGACATCCTTATTCACCAACACGTTCAGCTTTTCGAACCCTATCACCCTTCCTGCTTTATCCTTCTTCAAAATAATCTCATTTCCAGTCTCTTCTGAGATGAACTCCTTTTCCGGATCATCCAACCAGACATCAAGCGTGTTTACGTTCCTATTGAATATCACTCTTATCTTTTCCATATCTCTTGACCCTCCTTTATCCTGTCAGTGATGTAAGCGGTTATCACAAAGTCACCTGTTCATGACTCTTCTTCCACACCATTGGCTCTCCCGCATTATGAAGAATGAGCTTGTACAGGCAGTAAATCAAAATCCTCCGAGGTCTTCCATAAGGTCTTCCATTGTCTCAGTTATAGCTTGTACGTCCCCAGTCCAAGGGTCGTGATAAAAGAGCAATACAGGTTTTCTCTCATCCTTTGCAAGGATTAAACCTTTTTTGAGTGCCATACAGAATTCTTCCCGTCCTATCCTATTTTTAGACGTGCGTTCTTTTGATAGACCAAGCATGATTAAAGCCATTCCGATACTGAGTCCAACCAATTTCGCATCTTGTTCTTGGAAAGCACCCTCCGCATGTTCGATGACCTTTCGGGTATAATTATGTGTAGGAAGTGAACGATCCCAAGATGGATTCTTTATGTCAACCGGGATTCCCTCTAACAATATGTCTGGATGGTTTTTCAGCCTTACTGATAACCCACATTCGAGTGAAAACAACGCAAATTCAAATTCAGCGTCAAGATTGCAGAGAAAGCGAATCCTTTCATCCATGTTACCGTACCACTTCAGTTGGTCTTTATCATAAGATTTAACGTTCCCCCTCATAAACCGTTTTAATTCCTTTACTTTCGGTTTAGTATCGATGGACTTAGAGAGTTTGTGAAGCTTTACAGCCATCCCAATTGGGGCCATTACTGCAAAGTTTAGTAGTCCAGTCATGATCGCCCTCAAGACAAATGCCCCTGTCAATAATTGAGACATCTGGTAAAAATAGTCGCCTACTTCTTTACCAATCCATTCCCATGCATCAAACACTTCACCACATGAAGATGCAGACAATAGAGACGGGTGGAAATATGCGCCACTCATTCCGATTAAGCCATCTCTCTCCTGTAGATCAGACTCACCGATAATGGTTAACGTGCCTCCATCAACCTTGAATGCTTCGCAAAGAGCAAATGTAAACCGGGGTATACCATCTGCAACTAATGGACCAATCTTCAAGCCTTTGAACACTTGTAGATTTACTTCAAATTGGTTGGATGCCATTTGGACTACTTCAGTGTCTTATTGTATATACTGCCTATAAATATTTGGATTATCCGGTCTTTAAGCATAGAAAATAAAATAATAAACCACACAATCACTTCATTGAGCATCCATATAAATTTTTCGATTTATATTCTTTCATGCTATTCCCCACTTCACCTACTTACTCTCTTCCACCACCCTTACCTCTTCTTCACTCAACCCATACAACCTGTACACCACCTGATCGATCAACTCATCCGTCTTCTCAATCCTCTCGATCAGCGGTCTCAATTTTCTCATACTCCCCTCAAATTCATCCTTTAAATTTCCCTGAAGCTCCCTGTTAGATAGATTGGCAGGTATCTTCTTCTTGTTCTTCTTCAGAATGTCTAAAAGCTCACCAAAGTCGAGATCATAGTACTGCTTCAGTTTCGTCCTGTTAGTTAGAGTCTCGATCTTCGCGCCGATCTCCCTCTCAAACCATTCGAGAAATCCTTTTACCTCCTCATTCTTCGTATTGTTCATCTCAATCATCCGTTCGGCGAGGAAGGTGAGAAGGTCGTGGACGACATCGGACTTCTCCTTCTCGGTTATGAAGTTGCCTTCTGCATCTTTCGGGAGACATTCTTCAACGAGTTGGATGATTTTATCGAACTCATTGTCGGTGTATCCGGATTTCAAAGATCCGACGAGGGCGGTTCGTTCTTCGGGTGGAGTTGTGAAGTTTATGCGGCGGATAGGGAGTTTGCCCGTGAATCCTTGAGTATACGCCCTATAGCCTCCTCTAAATCGTGTGCCAATTTTGTCGAAAAACACATCAAGCAATCGACTATTGAGTAAAGATAGAACATAGAGATAGTTCAGGTGGCATGAACTTTTTAGAGTCATTCCATGCCCACCAGCAGTTCCCCCGCCAACAAAAAAATACTTCCCTTCAAAATCATAGCTAAATGATGGTTCTTTGGATAACACCTGTGTCAAAATTTTAGGACGTTCGAATTGGTCAAGATTTTGAGGTCTGCTATAGCCGTACCACTCCGCACGGTCGAATCTTCCGCTTTCTCTACCTCGAAGTCTTTTCTCGTGCTGTTTCAGATAGTTCCAACCACTCGGAAATCTCTGGATCATCCTTTCTTGCGAAATCAATTTCATCTCGCCATTAGTAAACTCGTATGGAAAGATTAAGTAGAAGATGTTCTCAGCGATATAATATTTCTGTATCTCTGCTCCTTTGAAAAGTGGACGGAGAATTTCATGTTCCAACTCTATTTCTTGGGACAATGACTTAGAGTAAAGCTAGGGTGATGAAAATCATCCATATTTAGGCAATTTTTGCCCCATAAAACTATACCATTTTTATTCCGCCTTCGCTCACCCGTTTAAAAATGTTTATGCTCTCGATAAATAATTGCTCTTTGTAAAGTTTTATTATATACCTCACCAACGTGGATGGTAAAAACTGATAAACAGCAAAAAGGAGGATGCGATGAGCGAAATACAACAGGGCAAGGAATACAAAAGCCCGCCGAGAAAACTGATTAAATTCTTCGAGAAAAGCCGTAATCAATGGAAAGCGAAGTGTATTGCAGCCAAAAAATTAATTAAACAACTCAAGAACAGAATCCATTTCTTAGAAAGGAGCAAAGAAGAATGGAAGCGCAGAACAAAGGAACTTGAGGCAGAACTTGCTCAGATGAAAGCAAAGGAACGCAAAAGAGAGACATCCGTGTATCGCGAGGAGTCCCATAGACGTAAAAATCCACCCCCACCGTCGCAGCAAGAAGAATTGGAGAAACTAACAAAGAACGATGGGGGCACGGTAATCAACAGAGAACTTAACGACGAGTATGAAAGCGATCAAGATCAGAATGAACCCCACGATGAATTAATAAGCCAGGAATCTCCGGAAACAAGCGTTATTTCAGTTCAAGAGGGCTCGCTTTTCCTAATAATTCCTGAAGCGTTCAATATGATTCCACCATACCACCAGTATTCCATTGGTCATATCATGTTATTTATATCGTTAGTATTAGCGGGGGCAGCAGGTCTTCGGTGTACAAGCCGCGTCATCGATGCAGTCATGACATCCCTGCAACTCCCGCTGTCTGCCCCCTCGTGGTTTTCCGGTCGTTTCTGGTTGCAACGGGTGGGGTATTACAAACTTACGAGACCGAAAGAACATGCGGATGATTGGGTGTGGATTGTCGATCATACCGTTCAGGTCGGCGATGAGAAATGTTTTGTGATTCTCGGCGTTCGTCTTTGCGATTTACCCACATATAACAACAGTGTCAGCCATAGCGACGTCGAGCCCATTTCTTTATCCCCTGTGAAACAATCGAATGGAGAAGTCGTTTTCCAGCAGCTCGAGGACGCAACTTCGAAAACCGGGATACCGAGGGAGATAGTAGGCGATCATGGATCCGATCTAAAATCCGGGGTTGAAAAGTTCTGCGAAAAGCATAAAGAGACCTGTTATATATACGATATCAAACACAAGACCGCATCCGTCTTGAAACATGTTTTGGGGAAAGATGAAGTGTGGCAAGAGTTCACTCAACTGGCAGCGCAAACGAAGAGAAAGGTTCAGCAGACTCAATTGGCCGCGTTAGCTCCCCCGAACCAGAGGACAAAGGCACGGTACATGAATGTGGACATCCTGATTCGATGGGGGCTAAAAATAGATATTTTTCTCGAAAAGCAGAAAACGGGGGTAAATCAGGGGTTTGACCAGAAACAAGTCGAGGAGAAGTTTGGTTGGGTGACGGGGTTCCGCGAGGATATTAAGGAATGGGGAGAACTCCTTGATATCGTAACAACAACAGAGAACTTCGTTAGAACGCAGGGCTTGTGTGTTGATTCTTATCTTGAGCTGAAGAACCTCCTATCGGATCAGGCTCATACGGAGCAAACGATACAAGTTCGCGAAGAGCTTCTTAATTTCGTTCGAGAGGAATCATCGAAGGCTAAACCCGGCGAGCGGCTTTTAGGAAGCAGTGAAGTGATTGAATCTATTTTTGGGAAGTTAAAACGGATGGAACGTGACCAGTCGAAGAGCGGCTTCACTGGTCTCCTGTTGAGTGTTCCAGCGATGGTTTCCCAAACGACAAAGGAAGTTGTGAAGGACGCTCTGGAGATGGTTCCAACGAAAAAAGTTCTTGATTGGTGCAAGAAAAATATTGGGCAATCGGTTCAAGCTAAGCGAAGAAATGCCTTTGCGTCCAGCGATAAACCGGAACAAAAATGGGATCAATTTAGTGGGGCCGGATGAGCATCTTTTCATCAGCCCAGGCAGGGACTACCCCCGAATGATAGCGGTCAGTCATCCGGAACTCAGACCGGAGATCGGCATGGAAATTACAAAATATTCCCAGTGGGATGTCGATCTGCTTGACATTAAAGCCAACGAGTTCAGGACATTGCCCGTTTCCGAACTGATCGCTGACGGTGACTACCCCAACCTTAAATTATTTGTATCCTCAATCAAGGATGGTTATCTTTCTGATAAGCATACCGGACGTATAGGCGGGGCTAATCTTATTCTTACCTTCAACAACCACATAAGACAGACAGATTTTGTTGAGATCATAGGCGAAATGTTGAAAACAATCGAAAGGAGTTATGATCACCCGGTGGATATGGAATTTACAGCATTTGTGGATTCAAATAACAGGATAAGAATCAATTTGCTGCAATGTCGCACCATGAAGATACCAGGCATCACCGGTCCCGTTGTTATGCCGGATGATGTGCCTCCTGAAAACATATTATTCAGTTCCAACAAGATCATTAATGGGGGCGTGATTAACGACATTCGGTACATAGTCTACATAGCTCCGAGGGTGTATGCAGGAATCGAAGAACATGTTAAGAAATCGGTGGGGCGTGTAGTTGGTCGGATCAATGAACGACTTCGCCTGGGGGGTGCAGGGTTCATATTAATGGGACCCGGGAGGTGGGGCAGCAATAATATTGACCTGGGCGTAAATGCAAGCTATTCGGATATAGATAATGCCGCGGTTCTTGTTGAAATTGCCCGGGATGGCGGCGGTCATACACCTGAAGTGTCGTACGGTACCCATTTCTTCCAGGATCTGGTGGAAGGACATATCATCTACATGCCTGTTTATCCTGATATACCGGAATCAGAGTTCAATGAGGAATTTTTCGAAGTGTCGGAAAATATCCTGGCAGAACTGTTGCCTGATGACCGGAAGTTCAGCAGTGTTATCAAGCTGATAGATGTTCGATCCTCGGCAGATGGTGCGTATGCTGCAGTCGTGGCTGATCCCCGGAACCAGAGCGCGATGTGTTATCTAAACCCCCCATGACCCGGCTTTCGCAGTGCGTATACCTCGATTAAAAACTACGGTAGCGTCCTGATATACTTGATTTTTGGGTGGTGATCACAAAGAACGTGTTTGAAGAAAGCGGGAATATTTTATGCATCCCTGCGTGGATGTTTTTGTTAATTGTTAACAATCAGTCGGCAGATTGACTGATGCGTACATCTTCGCGGCTGACCTTTTTCACCGCGAAGACCGCCCAAGAACCCTGGCTATCTTGATTTAATATCCTCCGCAAACCATGACTCAAGTTCGTCGCCGTGGATGAGTTCTTCCAGATCCTCCTCCATGTTGGACGGCTCGACCAGAATCAGCCAACCATCTCCGTACGGGTCTTCTACAAACAGTTCAAGCTCATCCTCGATATCCTCATTGACCTCGATGACCGTGCCAGTCACCGGCATGGTGAGCCCGCCGACCCATTTTGCAGACTCCATCGACCCGAACGCCTCGCCTGCCTCAAACTCATCATCCTCCATCGGAAGATCGATGAACTCGATTGTTCCAACTGCTGTACCGCCGAATGCGTCCATTCCGACTCTTACGTTCCCGTCATCCTCAACTCTCGCCCAGAGATGGTCTTTCGTATAGTACAGTTCTTCCGGTACTTCATATCCTTCGATTTCCATTATCTTACCTCCTGAACATCTCTCTTCGTGTGCACATATTTGAATGTCGACCGCATCGCAGCACTGCGGCAGGTCTTCACCATATCGAGTTGGGACTGATTTTATTAAAGCTTACCGAAAGCTCTGTCATTGTGGTTTCCTGTATTTATTGCGAGGGGATGGTCGCATACGCCGATCAAACAATAAAATCATGATATTCGTCGCCCCTATACCTTCTTCGCTCCCCTCGCAGTCCTCGCCGCCACCTGCCAAGGCAGTGGCTTTAGGAACGTTCAATCGATTTCTCGAATAACATTCAGTCATCACATGCGAATGTCGTGCTACGATATTACCATTTTATATGCCAAAATATATAGAATATTTATAATCATAAAAAATACTTGAGGTGTTCTCAGCTATTCTCATCATGTTGCTCCTATCCAATCTGCAAGTAGTGAAGCGGCTACTGCTACAATAAAATAAAAAATGACCCCACGTAATTTGTGAGATAGTTTGAACAAACAGTAATCCACTATAGCGGGATTTTTTGATCCGTAACTATCAGTTAAAAATGTCCATAATATCAATAAAATCCCACAAACACCTATAATCTTCAACAATCCCCACGCAGCCGAATATTCAATTACTACATAAATACCTAATGCCATCAAAGCAATGGTTGTTATTGACCATTTTATTAAAAACTCTCTTTTTTGCTTCTCGGCTTCCTCGAGCTTTTCTTTTTTCTTCGCCTCTTGTTCAAGTTGGTTCAGCCTTTCTTCTAAGTCTCCTTGGAGTTCTTTCTTTTGATCCAACTGATATTTTAACCTGTCCACCTCTTCACTTAAGGATGTTTTTTCTTCCTTTGTAGCCTCAAGTTGTTCACTAACCTTCTTAGTCTCCTCGATCAAAGCTTCTTTTACCAATTCGATTTGCTCGTTTATATCTTGTTCTGCTGACATTCGTTGTCGTAAAGCGTCACTCATTAGGATATTTCCTACCACATCTTCTGGAAGGTCATCAACATTTTCAAATCTGGACAAAGAACTGAGGATATCAATTGTCATTTTTTCGGTTTCAGGATCAAAATCTTGAGAGATGAGAGGTCTCAAACTGCTAAGTACTGCTTCTTCAAATTTGGGTGTTCTTGGAAGCCACAACTGCAACATCTGTATCAGCATTGCGGGATGTATGCAAACAGGAATTTCGTTTGGCATGCTCCTTGTCTTGAAGGCATCAAATCCAAGGAAACGGAAATCAATCGTTGCAACCCAATATTTAGCATCCAATGGGGATTCCACACGCTGCGGTCGACGATCCTTTACAAAGTACCACATCAAGATGTCATGTTCTAACGCTTCATAACTTTTTGCACGATCACCATAATGCCGCCGTTCCTCAAATTCCTGCTGGTCTAAAATATCGTCGGTGACTCTTTGATCTACTTTATATTTATCGACATCTTCATCGCAAAACTCTACATTTTTTGACTTAAGTACATTAATTAGATCATTTATATAAGGATAGAAGTATTCTCCAGCATTTATTGGATGGGTTGCTACCGCATTTGCCTGAACAAATTTTAGAGCAATTCCACTCAAACTTATTTTTCCTTTCGTGGCGACATTAGATAGACTTGGAGTTAGTCTTAACCGCTCAAGACGTTGTTGATAATATCTGAGTGTGCGCCTTGATTCATCGACAGTAGTCGGAAGCACTTCGAACCTTACAGTCACCCTGCTTGATATCTGATCAACGAGTTCCATAAGCAATTGGGCAGTTTCATTGGAGGGATTATCGTGAAGATCAAGTATGGAGAAAAGGAAATTCGTATCTACAAAAATCGTAAAAGAAGGTGGCTGCTGATTCAGTCTGTCTAAAGATTTTATGCTTTCTTCTGGTAGATTGCAAGCTTCCAGCAAGAAGTATGTGTTCAAGTATTGGAAGACGCATGAACGAACATCTGGGTCTTTAGGGTCTAAGAACGAAATGATTGCATCTTTAAGATTATTTTGATGTTCTGCAGAATAGTTAGAAAGAAATTCTTGAAAACTTTTAGTTCTATTTAACTCATCGCTAACAATAGTTCCAGAAATGATTTCATAAGTCTTCGCACCCATTTCACGAACTAAAGGAAAAAGAAAATAATCCCTAAAACAATACCAAGTTTTTTCAGGTTCTATTTGTAAGTTATAACTTATCAGTACTTCGGCGAATTTCCTTTTTACTCTGTTCTCCATTTCTTCAGTCTCTTTGAATTTATTTTCTATTTCTATTTGACTGCTTTCACTAATTTTGAATTTTTCTCCATGAAATGGTACCAGTACACCGGAAGAACGCATTTCGTCAATCAATACTTTTAATCTATAACTATCTATAGAAATAGAAAAGTTTTTAATGAGGTCTGTCGAAATATCCTTCAATGTCAGTGGTTTTCCTGATAGCCTGATCGATTCCACGATCAATTGTTGAACAGATTTATCCCACCAGCCAGCCTTGTTCAACTCAATGTGGTGAATTAGGGATATTAGTTCTTTAGGGAGAACCGCATTAGCCATTGAGACCTCCGACATTACCGCCTACCTCATCTAAATACCACTTCATGCCTCTTAAAGTCTTTCCTACTCTAAAATCCAAAGTAGTTCCCTCGCAGAATATCTTACTTCGTCTTCCATGAATATGGACAACAACAGCGAACGCTCGTAGATACTCCTGCAATCTATTTCGAAGGTGAGGTGATTGGGGCTTTTCATAGTGTGATGGGAACTGCTGCGTTCGACCAGAGATCACGGATTAACGAATATCGTACGCCTTCACTTCTTTCTTTTCTCCCCCTTCTTCGCAGCCTTTGCCACCACCTGCTCGGAAAACACGTTCAGCAGATTCATCAGCTTCTCGTATTGCGCAGTCTCAATATGCGAATACCGAATCGGCAACTTAAACGCCTTTGTCTCCTTCTTCAGCCGGCTGTACAGACCCTTCGACCGCGACGTCAGCGCCTCATCAGTCGTGCCCTCAATCAGCATCACGCCACCGGCGCCTGACTCAAAAGCATGACCCACGATACCCACATCCAGCAGATGAATCGATGGCACCTGAATGAACCTGATGAGCGGCGAATACTGCGTCCTGTTGACACCAGCAAGATCAGCCGCGGCATAAGCAGCAGGGTCGATGTACACGATCACACCCATGCCTGCTGTAAGAATCCCTTCTGCCTGCGCCTTCAACTGCTCCCGCGTATAGTTCGCAATCTCAGCAGCCCCCTGCGGGCAGACTGCCGCACAGATCCCGCACGCAGTACATGAGAGCAAATCGAGAACAGGCTTTCCGCCGTCCCCGTCCACCACCGTTAGCGCACCATAAGGACACTCCTCCACACATACGCCGCAGCCATCACATGCATCCGAGATAACAGGTTTTTCAGGCGATACCGAGATCGTGCCTTTCCCAAGGAACTGGTGGATCTTGTGAGCCGCACCGATGGCTTCTGTCACCGAGTCGTGAATATCCTTGGGTCCCACAGCACACCCTGCCACAAAGACGCCCTGGTTTAAGGTGTTCACAGGGTCGATCTTGACGTGTTTCTCCTCGATAAACCCGTCACCACCTACCGGAACCCCCAGTTGGTCGGC
>JBQVMC010000067.1:0-10973 GCA_052361145.1 Methanosarcinaceae archaeon | reverse complement strand
CCAACAGGTATATCATTGCCGGTTGGTGGGCAAATATTTTTTACAGCCTCGGGCGGAACTCCTGACTATAGTTTCTCAATAGCTACCAATCTTTCTGGCGGAACAATAGATCCTGTCACAGGGCTGTATCAGGCTGGAACAACATTTGGGGTAAATGATATAATCCAGGTTGTTGATTCTCAGGGAGATGATTCTCAGACGTTTGTTTCAGTAATAGAAGCGACTCAATATTTAAACAAAGAGAATTGGGCTATCCATTATGTGAGCAGTGAAGAAGTAAACGGTGAATATGCTCCCGCTGTATATGCTATTGATGACGATATGGATACGTACTGGGTTACTCAGTGGCAAGGTGGTGTAGCACAACATCCTCATGAAATTCAAATTAATCTTGGTGATATCTATGAACTCGATGGATTTCAGTATATCCCTGATGTCGTTGGTCAAATCGAATTTTATGAGTTCTATGTAAGTCTCGATGGTATAAACTGGGGTGATCCTGTTGTGGAGAGTTGCTTTGGATACAATATTGATCAGGAAAATGTTTTCTTCCCAAGAACTGTTGGACAATATGTCAAGCTTGTCAGCTTTTCTTCTGAGAATAATACGGATTGGACCTCAATCGTAGAAATTAATCTGATGGGCAGCCCATTTTTGAATAATTATGCCCCTCAAGCATCCATAGACCAGCCTCTTGACAATACTGTGTTGACAGCAGGCGAGAGCGTGATTTTTGCGGGAACGGGTACAATGGTTGATGGGCCTGCTCCGCTAACGTTTCACTGGGATTTTGGTGATCCGGATATTGCTGACAGCCTGCTGGAAGTTCCAGGCGAGGTTTTCTATAATAATCCAGGGACGTATACGGTGACCTTCTCAGTATTAGATGGCTTAGACCTGACGAGTCAGGACACTCGAGTTGTGAAAGTTTTAGATCAATCTGCCGAAGTTTTGGTGCCGCAGGAAAGAATTTCAGTACTGTATGTTGATAGTGAGGAATTGACGGGTGAAAATACTCCTGCCAGCAACGTTCTTGATGGCAATTCCGCCACTAATTGGGTGACCGAGTGGTCAATTGATCCAAATCCAACAACTCCGCATTTGTTTATCCTGGATCTTGGCGGCGCTTACCTGATCGATGGGTTTCGGTATCTTCCGCGGCAAGATTGGTATAGAGGACGGGTTGCTGATTACCACTTCTATGTGAGTATTGACGGAAAGAATTGGGGATCTGCTGTAGCGACTGGTACATTTCCGGATGTTGCTGCAGAACAGCAGATGCTGTTTACACCAAAATGGGGGCGCTATGTTCGGTTTGTTGCCTTATCAGAAGTTAATGGTGATTCTTGGACTGTTGTTGCTGAGTTCAATGTAGAGGGCAAATGTAATTCACCTTATATAAAGATCGTAGAGCCTCTTGCTGGTGAGATTGAGCAGATAACTGACTTTACAGTTTCTGCCAGTGTTTGCTTGAACAGCAGTCACGCGGGTTGGGGAGTGAAATTCATAGTCGATGGAAATCAAGAGCAAACGATTGTTTTTCCTGTGGATGGAGTGATTCAACCAGATACCTTTAAGGCTACCTTTACAGGAATTACTCCAGGACTCCACGCTGTTGAGGCATTTATCATTGATAATCTTGGTCGTGACAGGGACGATGATTCAACAGATGTGCCTTATGAGAATACATATGATGTTATTAATAATATCATAGTTGGCGAGTCTTATGTGGCAATTGGTGATAGCCTTACCGTTGGATTGTTTGATGATGTCACAAGTGATGATGTTTCTACGGATGGGCGCAATTCTGGTGGTGGTTTTGAACCGGTTTTAAATGATCTGTTAACAGATGAACTTGCTGGCACCCCGCACACTGTTGTGAATGAAGGATTTAGTGGAGAAAAAACAGAAGAAGGGTTGCGGCGTTTACCCAAGGTTCTCTTGGAAAATTCTCAGGCTGGGTATTTCTTGATTCTCTATGGTGCTAATGATCGATTAAATGATCTGCCCAGTGGTCTTGGCACCGATCCTGGTGCTGAAGATTACCCGCACAATTATAAGAGTTATTTGCAGCAGATGATTAATATGATTACCAGTGCCGGGAAAAAAGCTTATCTTGCTAAAAACCTGCACAAACCTGATTTGCCGAATTATAATTATGATTATGGGGAGTATAATAAAGTAATTGATGAGCTGATTACGGAACTCAACAATGACGCGGATCCGGATAATAATATTAATGAAGATTATGAGGGAAATTCAATCATACCTCCGCCGTTTTATGAGTACTTTAAGCAGCACCCGGAGCAGCAAGGCGATGGCATGCATCCTAACGGTGTTGGTTACCAGGCTATGGCGGATTTGTGGCGCAATGCATTAATGGGATACAATAATGATCCTGTTGCTGTAGATGATCTTTCCGAAACAGTACTTCCGAACAGCGTTGCTAATGAGTTCGATGTGTTATTCAATGATTATGATTATGACCTTGATACGTTAACCATTACGGCAGTGAGTGAGACGACGGTTTATGGCAGCACTGCAACAATAACCGATGATGTCATTCTTTATACACCATATAGCGATTATAGTGGTGTTGACAGTTTTACCTATACCATTTCTGATGGCCAGGGTGGAGAGGCCACTGCTACGGTAGAAGTCATTGTGAATACCCCGCCGACTGCTGGGGATGACGAGTTTCTCACTATTGCGCAGGATAGCGAGGATAACATCCTCACTGTTCTGAGTAATGATGATGATCTGGATGATGATCCGCTGACCATTACGGCAGTGAGTGAGCCGGCTAATGGCACTGCAACAATAGATGATAATGGTACACCTTTGGACCCGACCGATGATGTCATTCTTTATACGCCCTCACCTGGTTACATTGGTGATGATAGTTTTACCTATGACATTTCGGACGGTAATGGCGGGACTGCTACCGGCACTGTAACTATCACTGTGGTCTGATTTCGTAGTGGAGGTAAACTTTTGCAAAGTGTTGAATTATCTTCTCCGTTGATTAGTGTTGTGATTTGCACATATAATAGGCTCGATATATTTGTTGATGCCCTGAAAAGCATATGTAATCAAACTTTGGATGCATCATTTTATGAAGTAATTGTGGTTGATAATAATTCTTCGGATAATACAGCACATGTTGCAAAAGATTTTTGTGAGCGGTTCTCAAATGTCAGTTATTGTCTGGAATCCAAACAGGGACTTTCGCATGCCCGTAATCGTGGGTGGCGGGAGGCAAAAGGAGAGTATGTAGCCTATATTGATGATGACTGCAAAGTGCCGGAGCAATGGTTGACCGTGGCCAAAGATATAATTGAACGTTTTTCTCCGGGCGTGTTTGGCGGCCCGGCTTATGCCTTCTATAATGCACCAAAGCCTTACTGGTTTAAGGATAGCTATGGTGCGCATGAGCCGTTCAAAGATGCTCGAATTCTAAAAAATAAGGAATGCATAGAAATATTTGGTATGAATATGTGCTTTCGCCGCGCATTACTTGGAACCATTGGGGGTTTTGATATCAGGCTGGGTATGTGCGGCGAAAAAATTGCCTATTGTGAAGAAACCGCTTTGATCTTACATATTTTCAACACCATGCCGGATGAACTAATCTACTATGACCCTAAGCTCTATGTGTATCACCTTGTTCAGGAAGAAAGAATGACCGTGCGTTGGTTGGTGCGCTCATGGTTTAGCATTGGTCAATATTCCAATTATTGTTCTGATGTGGCTCTAACGGAGAGCAAACTTCAATTATACGGACGACTGCACCTTTTGAAACAGATTGCCCGCCAATTGATAGTCATTGCTAAGAATATAGCTTATAGCGCATTCCGCCGCAACCGAATGCGATACGCCTATTTCCAAAATTATTTGTATGAGTGCACATATCAGCATTTGTTTAAATTGGGGAAACTTTATGGAGAGTATCAGTATATGAGAGGACGCCGCTGACTCGAACGGTCCGAATTTTTGATCCCTATTTCACAAATTTGGTAAACATGAACTATAGATTTTCAGATGAATAGTTTCATACCGTTTATTTCCCTCTCCCATAGGGGAGAGGGTCAGGGTGAGGGGAAATATCAAGAAAATGTGAAATTATTCATCTGAAAATCTATAAATGATCCGGATGGAAGGAAAAAGATTTTGAAGTTCAGCGTAATCATTCCCTGCTTTAATGCGGCAGA
Organism: Methanosarcinaceae archaeon; assembly: GCA_052361145.1. Classification (GTDB taxonomy): domain Archaea; phylum Halobacteriota; class Methanosarcinia; order Methanosarcinales; family Methanosarcinaceae; genus Methanovorans. The sequence goes on along the minus strand of JBQVMC010000067.1, from coordinate 6,762 downwards.
CACCATTGCTGCTCAGCTCGAAGCGCTTGCTGGTCAGTGCTGGTCGGAGCCGTGGGAGGTTATTGTCTCCGATAATGGATCGACTGACGAGTCTTTGAAAATCGTGCAACGTTACAGAGAACGTTTGCCGAACCTTCGTGTTGTAGACTCGTCTGACCAGCAGGGGGCGGCACATGCTCGCAATGTCGGTGTGTTAGCCGCTACCGGCGATGCGTTTTTGTTCTGTGATGCAGATGACGAGGTAGCCACTGGGTGGCTATCAGTCATGGCTGAGGCGGTCTCCAGGCATGACTTCGTTATCTGCCGTTTGGATACGGAAAAGCTCAACGCACCGTGGCTGCAAAAAAGCTGGGAGAATTCGCAACGAGACGGGCCTATACAGTTTTATCCTCCTTATCTTCCATTCGGAGGATCTTGCAGTATTGGCGTGAAACGTTTACTCCATGATGCCGTTGGTGGATTTGATGAGTCTGTGTTTGGCGTAGAAGATATTGACTACTGCTGGAGGATTCAGCTCGCAGGAACCAAACTCCACTTTGTGGCGCATACGGCTATTTACTACCGCTACCCCAAAAAGTTTAGCAGAATGTATTCTCAGATGCGTGGTATTGGCGAAAACACGGCCCTTTTGTACAAGCGATATCAACCTTTGGGTATGCCCAAGCTTTCAAGGCCATGGAACACCGCCGTAGTCGCTTGGATAGGCCTGTTTAGAAGATTTCCGCGAATCCGCAACAAAGAAGGCTTCGCTGTGTGGATGCGCGCTTTTGGCTTACGCATTGGGCGGTTACAGGGTAGCATCAAACACCGGGTCGTGTATATATAAATCTATACAGTCAATATTCTGGGAATCTCTGCTTTCTATCGTGCGTAGCTTCATTGGTAAGGATTTTTTATATAATTGCTTTCATTGTTGAAAAAAAAGTGGATTCGGTATTGGATGCAATTCCCACCACTTAGTCGTTCCGGACGAATCGCCAGTCATCTGGTTTCGTGGTTGGCTCCACCTTATAAAGCTCGCTGCTACTTAGCTAATTTAAATCCACAAGGCTATATCGCACCGAGTGCAGCCATACATCATGCTGATTTAAAGATCGGCGGGAACGTTTTTATAGGGGACCGTTGTGTTATTTATCAGTCAAATAGCGGCTCCGTTGAATTAGGTGAGCGAGTCCAACTGTATAGTGATATTATCATTGAGACCGGGCACGAAGGATGTGTTATTATTGGTGCTGAGACTCATATTCAACCACGATGCCAGATAATGGCATATGTGGGTTCTCTTCAGATTGGCTGCCGGTGCGAAATTGCACCTAACTGCGCTTTTTATCCTTACAATCACGGTATTCTACCAAATAGGGATATCATGAGTCAGTCGCCTTGCACAAAAGGTGGTATAATTATTGGTGATGGTGTTTGGCTGGGTGTGGGAGTAATCGTTTTGGATGGAGTGCGAATCGGCAATGGCGCTGTCATCGGGGCAGGTTCTATAGTTACCGGTGACATACCCAAAGATGCTATCGCATTTGGTGTACCCTCCCGAGTTGTAAAGATGCGTAGCGATTTTGATCAGAAGATTGATTGATTTACCGGCCTCGCAACGATACAAAACGTGCCCAACCATGACCGGGTTGAATTTTCTGGGCAATAAGCACTGGACATTTAAAGAGCGCTAAAAACAATCAAATGCACCAACTTTCATTTAACAATAAATTTGGATACTCCTCTCTTTATATACCTATTGGTATTTTTTTATTTTGGTTTTCAATTTTATTTTTTAGTGGTTCTTTATCTTCGGGTTATCATTTTACTGATGATTGGGAAGTACTGGAGTTTAATTCAAAATTTGCATCTTCTGACAACAACATTATAAACATCTCCAAGAAAGTTAATCTTGTTGACTTTGCTTCCAACAATCGATTTCGGCCGTTTTTTTATTTTCATAAGATTCTCGAAACAAAACTGTTTGGGTGCAATTTTCATTTCTGGTCTATTTATACAGGAATATTAGCGGTTTTTACTTCATTATTTCTTTACATGTTTGCCAGGATAATCAGTTTTTCTGTCTTAGAATCATTAGTTTTTTCTGTTTTGTCATTATTGGGGCCACAGTCAGAAATCTGGTGGAGATTGGGGACAAACGAGACTATTGGTTCATTTTTTATGTCCCTGTGTATCTTGTTTATGGGGCTATCCGTTTATTCTGAACGTCAAAGAAAATTGTATGAAATATTTTTTGTTGTTTTTGCGATTGCAATGACCCTTTGTAAGGAGAGTTTTATACTTCTGATACCGGCAATCCTCTTTTGGAAGATCTGGTTGTACAAAACACGAAATAATATACGATGGAATAATGCTGTAAAAAGCAACATTATTTCTTTAATGATATTGTTATTAGTGATAATAGCTGAGGTGTTATTTATAAAGTTCTTTATCGGAGCTACAAAGATTTCATACGCAGGGATCGAAGGATTCCAGATAGGGAAGTATCTTAACACTGCTACAAGATTGTCATCATTTGGCGGAATTGGATTAATATTACTGCAATCAATTATATTAGTGATTTTTGTGTGTGTTAGAAGCACGGTGAAAGCATTCTTTAATGATTTTATGTATCCGTTTGTTTTGTTTTTGCTTATACTTGCTCCCCAAGTGATTCTTTATGCAAAATCAGGATTTTATGCAAGATACATGATACCTGCTTATTGGGGATATTTTGTTTTTATTATATATTTATTAAGGTTTGTCAGGACAGGTAATAACAAGTTGCCTGCAAGAATGAATTCTCAGAATTTCAAACAATTAAACATTATTGTACTTGTTTTCGGGCTTGTCATTGCTTTTATGGGCATACTAATTTTAGCCAGCCATGAATTGGACAACTTGTTATTGTCATTTATTTCTTTAATAAAATCCGGTTCAATTGCTCCTCACTGGCTAAACAAATTGCATAATTTGAGCATATTCGTTATATTTTTGGGTTGTAGTGTTTCCGTTGCGGCAATTCTGTTAATGATTAATAAATGGCGTTCTTATAGTTTAGTAATCATCCGAACTATGTTGCTTTTCTTGTTTGTTAATAATTTTATTGTCGCCCTGGATTGTTGCAGGGCCTATGCGAGAGAAGGCGAGTCTACAAATGTATTTTTGGATTCAATTATAAAAAACACAAAAAATGAAGACTTAATATTAATTGTTGCTGATCCGGCCCTCAATTTTGAATGGAGTGAATCTATAAGAATATATCTTAAGATAGAAGGGCAAAAGAATAATTTGTATATTTATAAAATGTTAACAAAACAAAATTATAGTGATATAAGAAAACGTCTGATTCAGAGTTTTGACAAATTTTATGGTCCAAATACATTCGAAAATATAGAAAACTACAATAATATAAAATGTATAGCTATCTTTCCGGAAAGAGAAAATGCTTTTTTGGAAAATTCTAAATCCTGGTTTGACTCTTTGCTCTATAGAAGAGAACATTATGGTGGCTTTGTGGTTTATAATAAGGTGCTGACCTAGTAATCTTATAAAACGGATTTTCTAATATGATTTATGATTTGTTAAGAAAGCAACCGTCAAAGCTTGTGGCCGTTGTCGTGCCAATGTCCAACAGGAAAAAATTAACACCTGAAGAGAAGATTTCATTTAAGCATCTTATCTACTTTCTTGGCAAGTACGACAAGTACCTTGTGGTACCGAAGAGTCTTGAAGTCAAGTTCCCCGGCTTTGGAATCAAGCATTTCGATAACAAATTCTTTGGAAGTGCGGCAGCTCATACAAAACTGTTGTTTTCCCCAACATTTTACAAAGCATTTATTGATTATAAATTTATACTGATCTACCACCTCGATGCTCTGGTATTCTCGGATCAGCTCACACAATGGTGTGAAATGGATTTTGATTTCATTGGCCCTCCATGGATTAAGCATGAGGATGCCCCATACGCTGGTAATTCCGGATATGAAGGCAAGGTTGGTAACGGAGGGTTTTCGCTTAAAAAAATAGAAAGCTTTCTTAAGGTTTTTTATTCTCGAAAACATTGCATTGAGCCTAAAGAATATTGGGATAAGTTTTATGCTTCCAAGCCTAAGTATATTCAGTACCTGAACTTTACCAAGAAAATTCTGAAGCGACTGAAAATTTGTAATAATGCAAAGTGGGAAATGTTGCGTTATGGTAAGAATGAGGAGCATTTTTTAGCTAACAGGGCAACACACTATTATCCTCAATTCAAAATTGCTCCTGTGAATGTGGCGCTTCGTTTTGGATTTGAATGCATCCCAAGATATTGTTTTGAGCTAAACAAGAATACGCTTCCCTTTGGCTGCCATGCATGGCAAAAATATGATAGGGACTTCTGGGAACCTTATTTGATCAACTAACATAATACTCGACATTTGCATAAAAAAAACAACTTTCAAAATTTCAACGACTTGTGGTTACGACTGGTTATCATATGAGCTTAATGAATCACGAATTAGACGGACAATTTGTATTGGGCGCAGATACTCTTATCTCCCATGATAACCACAAAATTGATTGTGATATCAAAAGGTAAAAATCCAAATACCCCCTGTTTTGTAAAAGTTATAGATCATGCCTGTTCCTAAAAAAGCCTTTCAAACAATTTGGTGCTGTCTTTATCTGGTACTGGGGAATAAATATATCGATCAATTATTCTGGAAGTCTGTGGAGTCGGAATCTGGCTGTCTGCAAGATGCAGTATGCTGTCTCAGGAAATACCAGGCTGATCTTCTAAACCTTCTGTCCAAAAGAATCGATGAGAGAGGGTTATTTCATCTGTCAGCGACACTCAAATCATTCATCTTTTTTCGCCGCAATAAAAATAATACAGGCCTTTTGCAGCCAACTGAAAAATTTGCGGTTCAGCGCAGCAATAGTGACATTTCATATGATTTCTGTTCGCACTCGTACCCCTCCGGTAAGCCGGCAAAGGAATTTCAAGAAAGATATCCCACAATTTCCATAGTTACACCCAGTTATAATCAAGGCAAGTTCCTGGGAAAATGCATTCAGTCCATTTTGTCTCAAGATTATCCAAACCTCGAACTTATAATTATTGATGGTGGAAGTACGGATGAAAGTGTTGAGATTATCAAGAAGTATGAAAATCAGCTTACATTTTGGGTGAGCGAAAAAGATGAAGGACAGGCTGACGCAATAAATAAAGGATTGCGGTACGTGACCGGCGAGATTTTTAACTGGATTAATTCAGATGATTATCTTGAACCGTGGGCGCTTTTCAAATGCGCAGAGGCATATAAAGAAAATCCATCTGCAGTTGGTTGGATCGGTGGTTGCAGGCGAATAGATAGTAATGGAATGGTTCTCAATGTTATTTACCCAAACGGGTTTGACAGGGAAAATATTGGTCAGAACTGGTATGGCACACAATTCTATCAGCCATCCTGCTTCCTTTCGACGAAAATTGTAAAAGAAATTAACGGGCTGAACAGAAATCTTTATATCGCCCTGGACCTTGATTTATGGATAAGAGTCCTTGAAAAGGGATTTTTTTTTGCCGGCAAAGGGATTTGGAGCAATGCAGTTATCCACGCTCAAGCAAAAACACAAGAGCGGGAAAAGGTGCTCCTTGAAACAAGTGAAGTCCAAAGAAAATATGGATTTATTGAAGGTTCGGATATTCGCCGCAAAGTTGCATTCAGGGAAGGTTCTTTTCAATATGTCCCGCCAACCCGCTTGAAGGACGGATCGGAATGTATTGAAGTAGTTCCGAATCGCTATGCAATTTCAAATATGAATCTGCCTTTCCACAAGCGAAAACACATTTGCTTTATCGGGAGTCATGACGTCAATCGTGATATTGAAGCAGTAAGAAATTTTATTGATAACATTTTTATATATATTCTCAGAAAAAATCCAACCATAGAATTTCATGTTATCGGAGATAATCTAAAATGTTTTAAGAAGGAATTTCCGGTACAAACTAATGTCAAAATGATAAATTGTCGCAAAAATCTGCAAAGTCTTTTACCAAATTATCGACTTTGTATTTTTCCTTATACTTGTCAAGCATGGTTAAATGATGGGTTCGGTATTGCTGCAGGAGTAGGGATCCCTATTGTGACAAGCTCTGTTGCTGTAGAAGGCTATCCGGTCAATGACGGGCAAGAGTGTTTTATAGCGGATTCGCCGCAGGAGTTTGGGGAGAAGTGTAATCAATGCCTGAGGGAGTTGATTACCTGGCATAATTTCAGAACACGCGCACAATTAGGAACGTGGACGAATTAATTTCCATAAGTAGGCGCATAGATTTGGGTCAGATTTGTTCGATCTCAGATCACAAAAGTTGATGGAATAGCGGGCTATTTTGATATTTTTGTGATTTGAGATCGGGCAAAGGTGGCCTGAAGCTGTGATGCATAGTTGGGGAAGTTATTTCGTCCACGTTCCTTAATGATTGCAGAAAATTACAGTCCTGAAATCATTGCGGAAAAGCCGGCAGGAGTTCTTTAAAAAACGGATGCGATCAATAAGAATTATACATATTCCGGCACATCAAGATCCCTACCAAAGGTCTCTTTTGGGTAATCTAAAAAAATTAGGGTGTGATGTCAGATACGGCATACTAAAGCAATATTTTTCAGTGATTGAGATTTCACTGTTGTTTAATGTTATTAGAAACTTCAAAGTCGACATAATTCATCTGCACTGGCAGCATCCCTTTTTGTTGGGCAAGAGCAAATTCGGGACAATTGTTAAGTCACTTTTATT
>JBQVMC010000066.1:0-11115 GCA_052361145.1 Methanosarcinaceae archaeon | reverse complement strand
GATTTCAAAATCAAGTGGCCAAGCAGGCCTTCGATTTCAGAATAGTGCCAGTTACCCTATGATTTGAAGTGGATACGTATAATCGTTGTTTCCACCGGTGAACACCTCAATTTTAGGCTGCGTAGATGGCTGCTCCATTCTTTCAGATAGTTTTTCTACCATTATTCCACAGGTCTCTTGGATCTTTTCCCAACTAAAAAAGCCACAAAAAAGAGGTATTCCGCTTTATGCAGGTGTAGATCTATGCATCACCCTATTCAGTCGATTTTGTGGGTGGAAACAGGTGCGTTCGCAGTTTGCTGATATTAATTTGTGAAATCCAACCCTATTTTGGCGTCATGGCTCAATTGCAATTGCAATTGTAAGCTGGCAAACTTAAATTACTATTGGGAACAATTGAAATCCATGAAAATATCATTCCTTGGAACAGGTGTTGCGATCCCGCAGCACGACAGGGTACAGTCCGGCATAATTATTGAGATCGAATCAAAACCAATATTGTTCGACTGCGGTGGCGGTGTCTTGAACCGGATATTTGAATGTGGGTACGAACACACAAACATTGATACGATCTTTCTTTCACATTTGCATCTTGATCATGTGGCAGATATCCTGTGCCTTATTAAAGCTAACTGGCTTTGTGATAAGACTGATGTCAAAATATTCGGACCAGCAGGCACAGAGCAGTGGATATCGAAACTGCTTCAGGTCTATGACTACATGCAGGACAAGGTAAACATAAATGTAACAGAAATCGCCTCCGGTGATATCTTTACGCCGGATGATGCCAATTACAAGATCACCTGCGCATCAGGCATACATAGCATTCCTTCGCTTGGCTACAGAATCGAGTCTGATGGGGCAACCGTCGTGTATTCCGGGGATACGGAACCATGTAGTTCCATCATGGGCATGTGCCGCGATGCCGATGTTTTGATACATGAGTGCTCATTCCCGATCGGTTTTGAGGTTACAAATCACACAACGCCTGATATGTTGGCAAGATATATGGATGAACACGACCAGAAAAGTATGATCAACAGGCTCTACTTGACGCATCTGTATCCCCATATGCAGGGGCATGAGCATGAGTCAGTTGAACATCTTAACCAGTATTTCAAGGTTGGTGTATGGGTTGCCTCTGATCTGCTGGAGATCGAAGTGTAAAATTTGTGTGGGAATATATATGCACACACACACACACATATATATATATATATAACATATTCCAGATGAATTGATCGTGGAAAAAATCGTCGCAGAGGGGTTATTTTTTCCTACGTGCCTGAAGTTTTCAGAAGCATTTTAGATGATAGTAAAGCTACCTCCAGCAGAGCTGCAGGGCATAATTATTAAGATAAAAGTTATTTGGTAGCCCGGCACGGATTCGAACCGAGGTTGCGGGATCCAGAGTCCTGCATGATTGACCACTACACTACCGGGCTGCTACGAATACATCATCTTAATTGCAAAAGTACTGTATTAATCTATCGGTTGACATGTATCAATAGAAAACAATAGAATTTTTGGTTGTGGGAATTATATGCATTGGTGTTCGATTAAGAGATGAATCTTGATCAGTAGCATACATTTATCAAAAATTGTACAAGATTGTTTTTATCCAAAAACATTAGCAACAAGCCAATAAAACTCCTCAACCGAATACCAGTGGAATTGTATGTGACAAATATCAATATATATATATATATATTCGCTTCAAATCTAAGGTTAAATGACTCAATTTTGAAATTAAAAGATGCTCAGGCACTTGGTTAAGATAATCCGAATATGCATTTTATCCTGCTTTTAGAAGTAGATACAAAGATATATAATATTTGCTTTTTAATGAATACGCATGGCTGTTATTGCACAATTTATTGTTAACGGCATCATCGCAGGTAGCACATATGCGCTGGTTGCAATTGGTCTTACAATGATCTTTGGAATACTTGGATTTATCAACTTTTCTCATGGCGAACTTGTAATGCTTGGTGCATATTTCACACTTGCATTCATGACTTTCGGTCTCAACCTTCCATTATCTGCTTTGCTTTCAATAACATTGGTTGCTATTGTTGGTGTGTTCATTGATATCGCTGTCTACAAACCGCTTCGTAAAAAACAGGTAGACAGCATGAGCCTGCTGATAGCTTCTATTGGTGTTTCAATAATTGTCCAGAGTCTTGCACAACTTTACTGGGGTCATGATATCAAGGTATTCGACCTGCCTGCTGCTACGCCTATAGTGATATTCGGTGCGAATATCACACCAATTCAAATAATTATGATTATAATATCAGCAGTATCCATGATATTGCTCTTTGCATTTCTAAATATGACTCGTATTGGCACAGCACTTCGTGCGACATCCGATAATAAGGATATGGCACAGATAGTAGGAATTGATAACGACCGGGTCATCATTGTCCTGTGGGTCATAGGTGCGGCATTTGCAGCAATAGGGGGAATACTAATCGGGATTAACACTAACCTGCAGATCGGAATGGGTTTGATGATACTACTAAAAGCCCTGACAGCTATTATTATGGGTGGTGTGGGCAACATCAGGGGTGCACTTATCGGGGGAATGGTGATCGGACTTGCAGAAAATCTTGCACTAATTGAACTCACACCACAATACAGGGATGTGGTGGCGTTTACACTAATGATACTGCTGCTTTTGTTTAAGCCTGAAGGCATATTTGGCATAAAGGAGAGAATAGGATGATCATTGAAACATATTATCTTCATATCCTGATACTTATTTTGATATATGCAATACTTGCCATAAGTTTCAATGTCCAACTTGGTTATGGCAGGCTATTCAACCTGTCGCATATAGCACTTTTTGGAATCGGTGCTTACACATCTGCATTACTCACTGTGGACGCAGGTATGCCATTTATAGTTGGATTTATCCTTGGCGGGCTGGTTGCCGCGTTTTTTGGTATGCTTATCGCCATTCCGGCACTACAACTCAGGGGTGATTACTTTGCTATTGCTACGCTTGGTTTTGCAGAGATCATACGTATTATCACACATAATGAGCGATGGCTGACACATGGACAGTTCGGAATAAGCGGAATTGCCAGACCGGAAATAATGGGAGTAAGTTTTGCAAGTTATGAACTTTTTGTGGTCTTAACATTTATTTTGCTTATTATTACCTATGCGGTGATGGAAAAATTAATAAGATCACCATTTGGACGTGTGCTAAAAGGCATACGTGAGAACGAGACAGCAGTTATAAGCCTTGGTAAGGATATTTACAGGTTCAAACTCCAGACAATTATAATTTGCTCGTTTTTTGCAGGACTTGCCGGAAGCCTATATGCACATTATGTACAGTATATAAGCCCAAAGGATTTTACAATGACTCCTCTTCTTGCAATACTGGTCATGGTCGTACTTGGAGGAATTGGCAATAATCGGGGTTCTATACTTGGAGCTGCCATATTCATGGTAATCCCTGAACTGCTAAGGTTTTCAGGCCTGCCTTCAGGCATATATGCGCCTGTACGCCAGATCATAGTTGGCTTGATGCTGGTGCTGTTAATGCTGGCAAGACCACAGGGGATTATTGGTGAGGTAAAATATGTCCATGCATCGGAGGCTGAGATCGATGCTTGAGGTTTTGAATGTTACAAAAAGTTTCGGAGGACTAAAAGCAGTGGATAATTGCAGCATCACTGTTAGAAAAACTGGAATTTGCGGTCTGATCGGTCCAAACGGTTCTGGCAAAAGTACATTGTTCAATTTGATTACTGGCTATTATCGACCCGATAGCGGGAAAATATTTTACAACGGAAGTGATCTTGGCAAAGTGAAACCATATGAGATTGCCAATATGGGATTAAGCCGGACTTTCCAGTTAACCCACCTGTTTAAAAGAATGACAATAATGGAAAATATGCTAATCGCTCCAAAGTTACAGGAAGGTGAAAATATATGGAAAGCGCTGCTTGGCAGGAACGTGAAAAAGCAGGAGCATGTGAATTATGAAAAAGCAATGGAACATCTGGAGTTTTTTGGTATTACACATCTTCGAAATGAATATGCTGATAGCATCAGTTTCGGGCAGCAAAAACTGCTTGAGATGGCAAGGACACTGATGACAGGGCCAGATATGATCCTAATGGATGAACCCACTGGCGGCGTGAACCCTGTGCTGATCAATAAAATAATCGACCATATCAGGGAATTAAGGGATATGGGAATAACATTTTTGATTGTTGAACATAATATGAGTGTTGTTAGTGAACTATGTGATGAAGTGTATGTATTGGATTATGGAAAAAACATTGCCAGGGGCAATCCTGATGAGGTACGCAACGATGAGTGTGTGATAGATGCATACCTAGGAGCAGAACATGTTACTTGAAATAAAGGACCTGGTCGCAGGATATGGAAACCAGGACATACTGCATGGTGTGAGTATAGAAGTGGACAAGGGTGAAATCGTTTGTATAATTGGACCCAATGGCGCCGGTAAGAGTACGGTGCTCAGGACAATCTATGGCCTGTTAAAACCAAGGGATGGCACTATATTATTTAGGGGTGATGATATTGGGGGAGTTGTACCACACCGTTTACTCCGGAAAGGTTTGTCATTCGTAACACAGGATAAAAATGTGTTTCCATCCCTCACTGTAAAAGAAAACCTGGCAATGGGAGCATATACCAGACCTGATATGGCAGGGGAAGGTATAGAAAACGTATTATATAGATTTCCATCCCTTAAAAATAAAATGAATATTCGGGCAGGATTCTTAAGCGGTGGCGAGCGTAAAATGCTGGCAATAGGGATGGGACTTATGCTTGAACCTGAGATGATACTCATGGATGAACCGTCAATGGGGCTTTCACCTAAGTTTGTCGATATAGTGTTTAATAAGATAGAAGAGATAAGCAGCGAAGGTATATCCATTTTAATTGTTGAACAGAATGCATACAAGGCACTAAGATCATCCAACAGGGGTTATGTTCTTGATCTTGGAGCAAACAAGTTTCAGGGTGAGAGCGTGAAACTACTGGATAATCCGGATATCAGGAAACTTTATCTTGGAGGATAATTTAGGATTTATACGGGGCTGGACAGTTTTTGAAATTGGATACATATTTATAACAATATAATAACTGTTCAACCTGATGATTATGTTTTAATGAAACGAAATCGTGTTTTAGGTACGATAATTTTAAAAAGATAATTTGATAGAGAGGATTGCATGATGAATAAGAATATTATTGTTTTAGTTATTATATCCATGCTAATTGTGGTGACCGCATTTTCCGGTTGTACGGATAACGCAGCAGAGGGTGAAATGGGAACTACTGGCGAGACCGTTAATATCGGAAGTATTCTTCCACTTACCGGTGATCTTGCTGTTTATGGTCAAAGTGTAAAGAGTGGTGCGGATTTAGCTGTTGATGAGATAAACGCTGCTGGTGGTATAAATGGTACGCAAATTGAGATTATCTGTGAAGATAACAGGGGCGAAGCTGCAGATACGGTTTCTGCATACCACAAACTGGCAGATGTTGATAAGGTGCCTGTAATACTGGGTGCTGTGGTAAGCACAAATACCCTTGCAATAGCACCACTGGCAGAGGAGAACGAAATTGTGCTGATATCACCTACGTCCACATCACCAAAGTTAACACAATGGGAAGATGGATATGTATTCAGGGTGATAGCATCTGATAGCTGTCAGGGTATTGTGATGGCAGAACTTGCTATTGAAATGGGCTACGAGGAACTTGCAGTTATGTACTTGAACAATGAGTATGGTGTCGGTTTTAAGGATGTTTTTGTAGAGGAATTCGGAAAAATCGGAGGCACAGTGCTGACTGAGATCGCGAATGATGAAGGTAAGACTGATTTCAGGTCTGAATTGACCAATCTCAAAGAAGTTGATCCGTCCGCAGTTATGATCGTGGGATATGTGAAAGAGTCATCTATTATTTTCAAGCAGGCAAAGGAACTGGGTATTAATACACAGTGGCTCTGTTCAGAAGGTCACAAGTCTGACGAAATTATGAAACTCTCTGGAAATTCATCAGAAGGTATACTTGTACTGTATCCTGCAACTGCTACAGAACTTGAGAATTTCAAGGTGAATTTCAATGCCGTACACAATGAAATGCCGGGTATTTTTGCAGCAGAAGGATATGATATGGTCCAGACTGCTGTAAAAGCAATGGAAGCAGCAGGAAGTACTACAGACACTGTTACAATAAAAGCATCAATAAGGGATCTGGATTTCACTGGTCCTTCAGGTCACAAGGTGTTTGACCGTTTTGGTGATGTTCCGGCTGCATACGATGTATGGACTGTTACTAATGGTTCATTTGAACTGTATAAGGCATTTTCTGCTTGAACAGGAATTAATCGTATCCCCTTCAAAAAGGATGGTAAAATGCATATCTGGATTTCAAAATCAAGTGGCCAAGCAGGCCATCGATTTCAGAATAGTGCCAGTTACCCTATGATTTGAAGTGGATACAATTAATCCCTGAATTTGAATTGTGCTGATTTTCTGCACAATTCAATTTTTGGTATCTACTTAAAAAAGCATGGTAAAATTCATATTCGGATTATCAAAACCAAGTGCTAAAAGCAGCTTTTGATTTCAAAATTGAGTCGGTTACCATTAGATTTGAAGCGGATACAATTTTTGTTGTATTTACAAAATTGTTTTTGTTTATCTACTGAATTCACAATCAATAGACGACATTGGTTAAATTATATATCATCATAAATTCATTGCAATGTTGCGCTCGTTTTCGTTTTTGAATTTTAAGGATTCAACCATTTGCAAATCCAGATGTGATCACAGTGCTTAATGATATTGATTTAGCGAGCTAAACAAATACAAAAACACAAATTGATGTTTAAATTTGAGGCTTTTTATTGTCTTCTGGAATGGTTTTGAAAACCGCAGAGGCACGCAGAAAAAAATAAGTCCCCTCTGCGGTGAATCTTTTTTGCCATGATCCGTTCATCCGGAATATATTAAAAAGTGTCTTAAATTTTATAGTCGATATCTACCGTTTTTTGATATTGGGAGAATTGTTCACATTGTATAAATATTCAATTTGTTGGATTTGATGAAAGAAAAATAAAGAACTAATCGTAAGTAGAACTATTCGGAAGTACTGATGCTGAAGATAATCTTATATTATATGTCTTTATGAAAATACGAAATTGTGATATGTTTACTGCATGCGTTTGTAATCATAACGGGAATTGCTAATTAAAATGTATCATTTTGTGCTTCAGGTAAATGTGACGACATGGAACATTTTCCCGTCAATCCCTGTATGGAACCTCGATCTCCATCAGGTCATTCGCAACCGTTACATTTTCAAATATCTTTCTTGCATCTTCTAATATAGGTGCAGTGTCATCTGTGTACCTTGAACTGATGTGTGTCAGCACAAGGTGATGCACCCCTGCTTTTTTTGCAAGTGCAGCAGCCTCACCTGCGGTTGAATGCATTGATTCCACTGCACGATCATATTTTTCATCAGAAAAGGTACTGTCGTGAATAAGCAGGTCTGCATCCAGACTGGCATTTAAAACACTTTCACATGGACGGGTATCCCCGCTATAGATAACTGTCCTGCCTTTTCGGGGGGCTGCAACAACATCTTCTGAATATATGATTTTACCATCAACTTCTATTGATTCCCCACGGTGTAGTTTTGAGAATAGTGGTCCCGGCGGCACACCAAGTTCAACGGCTTTTTTGCGGTTGAACTTACCCATGCGTTTATCCTCAATAAGGGCATAGCCAAGACTGGGAACACTATGTTCCGTTTTCAAAACATGTATGGAATATCCTTCACGTTTGATGACATTCCCCGGTTCTAACTGTACTGTTTTAATCTCATATTTCAATTTGTAATATCCAAGAGCAACCAATGATTTCATAAATTCGATTACCCAGTGAGGTCCATAAATGGTCAAGGGTTCTATGCGTCCTTGAAATGACAGGGTCTGGACAAGCCCGGGAATTCCAAGTATATGGTCTGCATGGAAATGTGTTATAAAAATTGAAGATAATGTCATCATGCCAGTCTTTGCTTTCATCATTTGCTGCTGTGTGCCTTCACCACAGTCAAATAACATAAGTTCCCCTTTCCTGTTTATCATTATCCCTGATGGGTTTCGGTTAGGAGTTGGCAATGAGCCGCCGGTTCCAAGAAATGTTACACGAAGCATGGATATAATTAAGTGGTTACAATTACTTATTAGTTACTGCAATGATAGATCATTGTGTTTGTTTAGCGATTTTTAGCGCGCTGCAATCCGCAGCATGCGGAATATGCGTCACCTGTTACCTATAGGATAGCAGGTATTCAACTTGCGTAGGAGATAAGTGAATCTGCGGTTCGTTATATTTCAAAAGACCAAAAAAATACAATCGAATGCTAATATATATAATGATGTCTACGGATTGAATGTTCAGCAATGGTTGAGTGCATGTGGCGTTCATCACTCGAAACCTTCATATACAATCCTCTAGTAAAGGAAATTCCATAAATAGGATATATACTAGCATATTATTGTTTATCATCGGATTATAATAAATACACAATTTATAATCAAATTTAAACTTTAATTTAAATAAACTCATTTAAACTTTAATTTAAATAAACTCATTTAAACTTTAATTTAAATAAACTCATTTAAACTTTAATTTAAATGAACTCATTTAGTCATTAGTTACTTTATATTAAATTTACAAATAACCAATCGAGGGAATATTAATGAGATGGCAAGGTAGATCAAGAAGAATATACACAGGCGGTAAGATAAGGGTTGCACGCAGCAAGAGAAAATTCGAGATTGGTAGGGAATCTGCTGATACACACATTAATGAGACAAAAAGGAAAATAATCTCAACAAAAGGTGGAAACCGAAAAGTAAGGCTTCTTCAGTGCAATGTCGCAAATGTAACCAATGCGGCTAATGGTAAAACAGCGATAAGCCCGATCGAAAATGTCATTGACAACGCTGCAAACGAACACCACATCAGGAGAAATATCATTACAAAAGGTGCGATCATTCAGACTGCACTCGGTAATGCAAGAGTTACAAGCCGTCCCGGACAAGATGGTATTGTTAATGCAGTATTAATTGGGTAAGCATTAGATCATTTTTTCTCTTCTTTTTTTCATTGTTGTTTTTTGGATATTTTATGGTTGAAACATATAAGCAAAAGATATGAGAATGCTCGCTAATGCTCAAATATACCTGAATATCTTGTACCCTGTATATATAGTATAACTGAGCCAGGTGAACATAATTTTGATCTACGGTGAAAAATATGGACAAACAGATACGACACATATTAGAGATCCTTGAAGAGGATGCAAGAATTGCTCCAAAAGAGATTGCAACTCTTACCGACATGACCATTGATGATGTGATAAAGAATATCGAACAACTTGAAAAAAACGGAGTTATTCGTAAATACAAGACAATAATTGACTGGGAATTAGCCGGCGAAGAATATGTTCATGCAATAATTGAACTCAAAGTCACACTTGAGCGCAAACTTGGCTATCAGGTAATCGCAGAGCGTTTGTATAAGTTTTCGGAAGTGCGCTCGGTCAGGCTCCTTTCAGGTGGGCATGATATATCACTAACTGTTCGCGGCAGGTCAATGAAAAAAGTTGCATTTTTTGTTGCGGATAAGATCGCAACACTAGATCAGGTTCAGGGCACCACCACACATTTTGTTTTGAAAACATACAAGGAAGATGGTGTGATCCTGCACGAACCGGAAAACATCAAACGTTTGCAAATAACACCGTAATTGTTAATTTTTTATTAACATATGGAAAAAACACTCATGATAGAACGATGTGATCCTTCTGCATTTGTAGCAAAACATCTCAAAACCGTGCCGCCATCTGGCATACGTCGTTTCTTTGATCTTGTTTCGGAGATGCATGATGTGATCTCACTTGGTGTAGGTGAACCTGATTTTATTACTCCCTGGCACATCCGTGAAGCATGTATTCACTCACTTGAACAAGGGGAAACCACATATACTTCTAATTACGGGCTTTTGGAACTGCGGGAAAACATCTCCAAATTATACTCACAAAAATATAATGTTGAATATAATCCGGAATCAGAATCACTCGTCACTACTGGTGTAAGTGAAGCGCTGGACATTGCCATACGTGCAATCACCAATCCGGGTGATGAGATAATTGTAGTGCAGCCCTCGTATGTTTCTTATGTTCCGTCAATTATCTTTGCAGGCGGTGTGCCTGTGCCGGTTTCCACAAAAATGTCAAATGATTTTAGGGTGACTCCTGAGGAACTGGAAGATGCAATTACTGATAAGACCAAGGCTGTTATAATCAATTATCCCAATAACCCGACCGGCGCTGTGATGAACAGGAATTCCTTTGAATCCATTGCAGATGTTATTGTTGAAAACGACCTCATGATGATATCGGATGAAGTGTATGACTGCCTGACATATAATGGGGTTCACACATGTTTTGCATCACTTGAAGGTATGCGCGAGCGCACGATATTGTTAAACGGTTTTTCAAAGTCCTATGCAATGACAGGTTTCAGGTTGGGATATGCACTTGCAGCACCGGAAATAATTAGCTCGATGATGCTAATTCATCAATACACTATGCTTTGCGCACCCATAACCGCTCAGGTCGGAGCAATCGAAGCGCTCAAAAATGGCAATAGTGAGATGCAAAAGATGGTTCGTGAATATGACCGGCGGCGGCATCTCATTGTTTTAGGATTGAACAAACTGGGACTTGAATGCTTTGAACCAAAAGGCGCATTTTATGCGTTCCCGTTAATCTCAAGCACAGGTCTGACATCAGGTGATTTCGCAGAAGGACTCCTAAACGAGCAAAAAGTAGCAACTGTTCCGGGTGATGTATTCGGAGAAGCAGGAGTCGGTTTTTTGCGTTGTTCGTATGCGACATCAAGAAAAGAGATCCATACTGCACTTGAAAGGATTGGTATGTTTGTTGATGGATTATGAATTGTATCCCCTTCAAAAAGGATGGTAAAATGCATATCTGGATTTCAAAATCAAGTGGCCAAGCAGGCCTTCGATTTCA
>JBQVMC010000065.1:0-11182 GCA_052361145.1 Methanosarcinaceae archaeon | reverse complement strand
TTCAAAATCAAGTGGCCAAGCAGGCCTTCGATTTCAGAATAGTGCCAGTTACCCTATGATTTGAAGTGGATACGAATATTTTGTTACTAATGCTATAAATAGTTATACGTATTTGTATAACTCACCAAAATGCTTATCTGGCAATTGAGATCTGGCCTGAAATTGAAAAGGTTAAAAAATACAGTGGATATCTGGAAAGGGTCATAACCTAATAACAGATGTGATTTGGTTCTTATTTTACCAGACAATGATTCGGACTTGTGAGGGAATTGAATCGTTGGTTCGCACGCAAGCGGCAGTAGTCTGTGGTGCAAGAAGCAAGCCTGTCTGCACTCAAACGGCTGTGGGCTCAGCGCACCAAAACAGGCATATGGGGCGCGGCTTTCGTGCTCGTATCTAAGTTCGTACCCTGCGCCAGCCTCGCTGCTTGTGTTCAGACCGCGCGCAGGTGGCATGCTCCACACTCGGCGCGCGTCCTGCGTTTTGCTCTTTCTGCACAAATATTTTCCCATATCCACGAAGCAATCTATGGTGTCAATGCCGGTCAAGAATCTTGTTAACAAGATATATTAACAATAAAATACAACTGGTTTAAGATATCATGATTCGCAAATGTAATGAGCATGGATACTTTAGGGGTCACGAATGTCCCGACTGTGGAGATAACGGCAGATATGTGCTGGATGATGAGCGCGAGGAGAGGTTGGGGCGGTTCATTTCCGGAGCTCTTAGGCATTTCCCTGACGATGTAGGCCTTGAGATGGATCAACAAGGTTGGGTTGACCTTGATCTTCTGTGCGACATCATGAAAAGCCGATACAGATGGGGAACAGGAGAACGCCTGTTCGCTCTTATCGAATCAGATATAAAAAGAAGATATGAAGTAGAAGATTCTCGTATAAGAGCAAGATACGGTCATTCAATTGATATTGATCTGGATTATCCTGAAAATAAACTTACATATCTTTATTACGGTGTAAGTTTAGAAGAGGTTGACATGCTTCTTGAGAATGGCATCACACCACTGCGCCAGCGCTATGTACATCTTAGTACTTCATATCAAAAAGCTAATGAAGCCGCATCGATCCATACTGACAATCCGGTTGTCATTGAGATATATGCAGAAGATGCGCAGCAGGATGGTCTCTTCTTTATGACTGTGAATGATGATATTGTCCTAACAGATGACGTGCCGCCAGAGTATTTAAGAATTGTAGAGAATGATATGTCCTGTAACTAAACAGATACCTCTACGAGTTCAGGTCGAAGTTTAGCCCCAGATCCACCTGTTTTTTTAACATTGAACTTTACATCAAGAAACTGTTCAGTTACCCGGATGTTTGTGAGAGTATGCTTTGACAGTTCCCGCACAATATAAGAACCGGAACCGAAATTACCATTGCAAAGTCCCATGTATGGGATTAACTGGTCAGCAAGGTGTACATCGACCGATGCTCCGGACCACAATTCTGTGAGAATTTCTCCTGCGGCATTGATTCCCACTTCCCTAGCAGGCAAACCGCGTTTTCCAAGTGCACTTCCACCTGCAAGACCGTGCCATAAACTTATCCCGCTGCCGGTTGAACGGCATGTTACGCATTCGGTATTTATCTCACACTTAAATCCTGCCTCCCTGATCAATGAGGCAGCCGAATCCGCCTGCCTGCTTGCTACATGTTCGGGCAGGTTTGAGCAATGGGATATTCCGTAAACCTTGCCTTTTTCTGCCGTAAAATTAAATTTTTTGAGCCTGGAAGGTTTGAGGTTTACAAACACACGCCCCCTGCCTTTTGGATGATATCCACGCGCAACAAGTTCGATCTCACAATCATACCCCATCTTTGATAGTGCCCGTGCGGTGATATATTTCAGGTAATCGATGGGGGGAGACCATGCAACATCCGTACCTCCAGTAATTGCCAGTTCAGTGTCATCAGGTGCGCAAGCAGCAATGGGCATGATACACTGGAGCAAAAGTGAAATACTTCCTGCCGTTCCTATATCGATCTCATAATTTCCCCCCTTTAGTTCCAGTGGTGAAAACTTGATACCGGTCGAACCAATTGAAAGTCCTGTTACATCAGCATCGCACAGCATAGCAGCTGTCTCGATAGCTTTTAGATGTTGTGGTTTAAGACCTGATTCGGGTCGGTTTTTCCGTATATTGTAGACTTTTATTTCCTTGCCGGTTATGGCAGACAGGGACACAGCAGTCCTAACTATCTGACCGCCCCCTTCTCCATATGAACCATCGATCTCGATGATATTTTCATCTCCTACATTTTTTTGTATGCATCTTCGATCGCATACATGATCGGGTCAACTAACATGGACACCGGGGGCGCATAGCATGTTTCCATCTCCAGCATCTCATCTATGGTTGTCTTGTTTCTAATTGCAAATGCAAGCCCGTCGATGCGTTCTTTTACTCCCTCACCGGCAATCACCTGCGCACCCGCCAGATCCCTGTTATTGAATATTAGTTTGATAAATATCTGGCTGCCTCCCGGATAATACCCGGCACGAGTCAAACCTTTTGACATGCCTGTTATTACCTTTTTATCGCTTCTTTTTGCAATATTGCTTGTAAGACCCACAGATCCTACCTGAAGTTCTCCGGCAATGCACACCCATGGATTTATTATCGGACCAAAGGTCGAAGGTGTACCGCACAGGTTGTTTCCTATCACGGCAGCCATTCTTCGTGCAGTGCTTCCGAGCTGGTTTACAAAAGGTTCGCCGGTTATGAAATTATAAACCTGTGCACATTCACCTCCTGAAAACACATCAGGGTGGAATCTATTGCCAACTTTTACTTGCAGTTGTTCATTTATTACAATACCGCCGCTCTTTCCAATTTCAATTCCTGCGTCCTGTGCAAGTGAAGTTTCCGGAACCACACCTGTGGAGATAATTACAGTATCAGCCGATATACTAGTGCCATCAATAATAACATATCCAACTTTTGTGGTGCCATTTATGGATGTGGGTACGACATCGGTTATAACATTCACACCAATTGATACAAGATACGCCCGCACAATTTCAGCCATGTCAGGGTCAATACTATGTGATAAAAGTGAATGGTTTCGGTTCACAAGCGTTGTCTTGACCCCGCGTTTTGATACAGAGGCTGCAACTTCAACACCGATCGAGCCTCCGCCTATTAGTATCAGGTCAGTGGTATTTTCAAGTGAATTTCGGATCTTAACACCGTCTGACAGGGTGCGAAGTGTAAACACATTGTCAAGCTGGATATTGGGTTTGATATTGCCAGGTATATTCGGGTGACTTCCGGTTGCAATTACGAGTTTATCAAAGGGGAGTGTTCTATCATCTATATGAATGGTTTTTGAACCAAGATCAATCGCATCGACTGTGGTGTTTAATTCTACATTGATATCCATTTGTTTGAAGAATTCAGATTTTTTAACGATAAGTGTATCAAAATCCTTAATATCACCACCAAGTACGAACGGAATTCCACATTGGCTGTAGGCTGTGTGTGCGTCTTTTGATATGACAGTAATAGAATAGTTGCCATGTCGCCGGGTGTGCGTCGCAACCGCCATTCCGACAGCACCACCACCGATGATCACAAGTTTTTGGCATTGGGTTATTTTTTTATCCATAATAGTATGAATATCGATGATGAGATATTAGGATTTGGATTCACATGTATCAATTTTATGATGAAAAGATGAATAGAAGAAATAATCAAAAGATTTCATCTCAAAAAGCACTTTATTCAGTGTTATTTTTACTAACACTTTCACCACGCTTACATCAAACTATAATACAACTTCCCACATATGACCATAAACAAACCGGAGAAACGACATATGGGAATATATACAGTATCCGAACTCAACAACCGCATCAAACACCTTCTCACAAACGATCCTAAAATGAGCGAAGTCTGGGTGCGCGGTGAGATATCCAACCTGACAAAACACTTCTCAGGTCACTATTATTTTACAATAAAAGACCGCAACAGCCAATTAAATTGTGTCAGCTTCAGGTCAACGAACCGCACCCTAAAATTCGAGCCGGAAACTTCAATGAAAGTGCTAGTCTTTGGTTCAATTGACGTATATACAGTGCGAGGACAGTATCAGCTGCGCGTTTTTGACATACGGCCGGATGGGATAGGTGAATTATACAAAGCCTTTGAGCAACTCAAGAAGAAACTCGCAGAAGAAGGATTATTTGATGAATCATACAAAACACCCATTCCCAAATATCCTAAAAAAATAGGTATTGTCACCTCTCCCACAGGCGCAGCGATACATGACATACTTAATGTTTCAAAGCGCCGCTGTCCCATAGATATCCTTATCGCTCCAGCGCTGGTGCAGGGTGAACAATCAGCAAAGAGCATCGCCGCATCAATAGGAATGCTCAACCAAACCAATGTCGATGTGATTATAATCGGCAGGGGTGGGGGTTCGCTTGAAGATCTCTGGTCATTCAATGAAGAGATAGTTGCAAGAGCCATATTCAGCTCCAATATCCCGATAATCTCTGCTGTTGGTCATGAAACAGATTATACGATCGCAGATTTCACTGCAGACATGCGCGCACCTACGCCATCAGCAGCTGCTGAACTTGTCGTACCGAATCGAATCGAGATACTCCGGCATATCGAATCGCTATCCACCCGAATGGAACAGGCAGTTATTTATAAGACATCAGAACAAGCAGCGCACCTCGACCATCTTCAAAAACAGATCGAACCCGATCGACTCAATGATCTCTTACGACAGAACCAGCAAAGAGTAGATGAAATAACATCAAGAATGGAATACAGCATCAAAACCATACTGAATATGAATCGTTCATCACTAAAGATCTGCGCCGGACGACTTGACGCAATAAGCCCGCTTAAGACAATAGAACGTGGGTATTCAATTACGATAATAGCAGATAACCAAACGATCGTTGGCAACATATCTGACGTAAAGAAGGGCGATGGACTTGAAATAATTGTAAAAGATGGTACCATCGAATGTATGGTGGACAGTACAAAAGAAAATATACAATTGAATATATAATTAAATATGCAATTAAATATATAATTAAATAAATAACTAAATTAGTTGATTAATAAATTGATGGATATGTTAAGTGAAGTGAAGACATGGTAAAGCGAAAAGAAAAAGACGTAACATTTGAACAGTCTCTTGAAGAACTGGAAACTCTGGTTGAAAAACTTGAGCATGGACAATTGACACTTGATGAGAGCCTTGGGACTTTTGAGCATGGCATGGAACTCACGCGTGTGTGCACACAAAAACTGAGTCGAGCCGAGCGCAAGATCGAGCAACTGATAGAAAAGAACGGGGAGCTTAAAACAGAACCTTTTGACAAAACCGGGTAGAATATTATATGTTTTTGGTATCCACTTCAAATCATAGGGTAACTGGCACTATTCTGAAATCGAAGGCCTGCTTGGCCACTTGATTTTGAAATCCAGATATGCATTTTACCATCCTTTTTGAAGGGGATACTGTTTTTGATTGAATCCGGGTTTGAGCCTTACATTTGAGACTAAATCGCACATCTAATTCCAGTCAGGCATCGTTCTTTTCGGACATCCGTATATCCATTTATTTCATCCATGTAAAAACATCTTGCAATTGTTATTCTGGGATTGTCATGATTTCTGTCTCCTATCACCAATAATGATGGTGTGGAATATACATCTGTTTTCATATCCCGTTTGCTTGAGTGCGTTATTTATAAATATTATTCAGGGAATACTGGGGGAATACTACCAGAGCATGGATGTTACACAATGAGCGCAATATCATTACTCAGCAGCGGTCTGGATTCAGTCGCAGCATTATCACTCGCAAAAGAACATACTGACGTAAAGTTGGCCATAACATTTGACTACGGCCAGCGTTCAGCCCGGCGTGAGATAGAGTATGCAAAAGTGCTATGTGACCATTTTAAAATTGAACATGAAATAATCTCTCTTAATTGGCTTGGCAATATCACGAACACATCATTGGTAAACAGGGATATGGATGTTCCGAAACTTACGTTCGAGGATATATCTGACAGTGCCGCATCTGGGATTACACAGGAATCTGCAAAAAATGTATGGGTTCCAAATCGTAATGGAGTAATGATAAATATTGCTGCAAGCTTTGCTGAGAGTCTTGGATGCGGACATATAATCGTGGGATTCAATGGCGAAGAAGCAGCAACGTTCCCTGACAATTCGTTTGAATATGTGCAGGCAATTGACAGGTGCTTATCATATTCCATCCGGAATGCTGTGAAGGTACTAGCACCCCTCATTCAATTTAACAAAAGAACTATAGTTATAGAAGCACTGCGATTAAGCGCGCCGCTTGAGTGGAGCTGGAGCTGTTATCACGGTGCGGATACACCTTGCGATGTGTGTGAAAGTTGTGTAAGGCGGGCGCGCGGGTTTGCTGAAGCAGGAAAAGAAGATCCGCTTCTTGTGAGATTGGGAAATATGGAGTGAAATCATGAAATGTATTATTTATAATGAAAAAATGGACTATGACGGCAGCCAAATATCCTCTTTATGGGGATACAACATTGCAGGTGTGCAGGATGATTCCATTATCGCCTTTAGGGGTGCATGTGACGTGAAGATTGAACACATGATAGACCTTGAAGATAAGAAGGCTAATGAATCGATAATCTCTCCTGACATGCTTCATTTCATAATTGAGCATTTCGACTCAACCGATCTGAAACTTGTCTATGCAAGACAGCGTTTATTCACGTCAATTGTTTTCGAAATACTGGCCGCGCGCGGAATGAGCATCATGCGCACAGGAGATGACCTGTTTGTCAATGACAATAAACTCACAGTATCCATTGCCAGCACTTCGGCTGTATCTCAAAAGATACACTTCGGTATCAATGTTGTACACGATTATTATGGAAATCTTTATGATATCGGGATTAGCGAAAATGAGGTCGATGAACTTATGCGCACGATTGCAAAACGTTACACGCTGGAATTTGAGGATATTGAGAAAGACATGCGCAAATCCAGGTCATTGGATGTGATCCAATGATCGCACCGGTAAGCGAAATATTCGATTCTGTGCAGGGTGAAGGACCATACGTTGGTGTCAGGCAGGCGTTTTTGCGTTTTGTAGGGTGCAACCTGAACTGCTCTTATTGCGATACGCCGCGCGAGGACATGGGACACTGTCGTTTTGAAAAAAATGCAGGTTCCGGTGTGGTAAAGGAGTTGCCGAATCCGCTTACTTTGAATCTGGTTGAAGATATGCTTGAATGCTTTACACACATCCATTCGATTTCACTAACTGGTGGCGAACCCTTATTACATGCTGAGTTCATAAATCAGATACAGACACCTGTGCCATTTTACCTTGAATCGAATATGACACTGCCGCATAAAGCAAAAAATGTCAGGGACCGTATTTCATATGTCTCGGGGGATGTGAAACTTACGAATGAGTTTGAGGGTGAGGATTTCGAATTACATCTTGACAGGACGATCGAATGTTTCAGGGTGCTTAAGACCACAAAAACAAGGGATTGCTTCTGCAAGATCGTTGTGACAAATGATACTGACCCGGATGACGTGCTTGGTGTTGTTGGTGCAATATCGAGATATATATCATGTGTGGTGCTCCAGCCTGTTACACAGGGTGTTGATATAGCCACAAATGTCACACCTGTAAAACCTGTAAAACCTATGTCGGTGCATTCCTTAATGGAGTTACAAAAAATCCTGCTTGATGAAATTGATACACGAATAATACCACAGACCCACAAGATGTGGGGGTGCTTATAATGACAAAAATGAAACTTGGAATAATTGAATATATAGACAGTGCACACTACCTGCCGGAACACGGGACGTGCGGGATTGTACACGGGCACACGTATAAAGTTGAGATCGTTATTGAAGGCGAGAAAAAAGAGAGTGGAATGGTTATTGACTTTTATGATCTTAAGGTTATAATAAAAGATGTCTTGAAGGAATATGATCACACCATGTTAAATGACATTCTTCCTTATCCGAGTGCCGAAAATATCTGCGAGAATATTCATTTTAAACTTTCATCAAGACTTGAGTTCCCGCTTTCTGTAAGGATATGGGAAGGACATGGAAAATGGTGTGAGTTAAGTTCGATAGATTGAGTATGAGAATGTTCCAAAACTTATATCAATGTTCGACTGATTTAATATAAAGTAATTCATGCCTGATGATGCGGAGGAAAAAATTTGCCAGATAATAAAAGCACCATAGAGTACTGTACTAAATCCGATACAAAAAACAGTGAATTCAAACGTATGATTGCAGAGCATCCATGTTATGACAAGAATGCACAACACAAATTTGGAAGGATACATCTTCCTGTGGCGCCGGTTTGTAATGTTCAGTGTAATTTCTGTGTTCGCGAGTTCGATTGTGTTAATGAAAGCCGCCCGGGTGTTACCAGTAAGGTGCTGACACCACAAGAAGCACTTGAAAAAACACGGGATGTTATCAAAGAACACCCATTCATAAAAGTAATTGGAATTGCAGGTCCAGGCGACCCTCTCGCCAATGACGAAACTTTTGAGACATTCGAATTGATTGGAAATGAATTTCCAGGCCTGACCCTATGCATGAGTACAAACGGTCTTTACCTGCCGCAGAAACTGCCTGAACTTATACGTCTTGGAATCTCCACATTAACAGTTACGGTAAATGCTGTCGATCCAAAGATCATTGAAAAAATATACTCACACATAATATATGATGGTAAAGTGCTAAAAGGCATAGAGGCTGCAAAGATTTTGCATAAAAACCAGATGGAAGGCATAAAAGCGGCAGTTGATGCGGGTCTTGCTGTAAAGATCAATACGGTGCTCATACCTACGATAAACGAGGACCATATTGTTGATATTGCAAAGAAGATAAAGGAAATGGGTGTGTATATCATGAACGTAATGCCGCTTATCAATCAGGGAGCATTTGCACACCTGAAACCGCCAACAGCGCAGGAGCGTTCCGCGATTCAGGAGGAATGTGAGCCATATGTCACCCAGATGAAGCACTGCCGTCAGTGCAGGGCGGATGCCTATGGCCTAATTGGTGAGGATCTGTCACAGGTGAGCGATAAACGAAGGAAATTGATACGGATAAAGACATAGTTGATGGGTAACTATTAATATTGTCGGAGATGGATAATTGTAAGTTCAACTTTAAATTCAACTTTAAGTTTAAGTTTTAGATTAACTTTAAATGTGACTATAATCATAATTATAATTATAATTTCAAATAAAAGAAAGGTTCTCCATAATATTGTGTGGCAAATTTAATAAATTCAGGACATTTCGCCAATCATGGAATTGTATTGCCTGAATTAAAGGACGAAATTTACAGGATGTACTGTTATAGCGGCAATCAACATTTTGTAGCACATGTTAATCCCGTCTAACATTTACCATACTCTTTTTAAGGAGATCCGTAATAAATCATAGGTGGCACCACAGTGGATCTGGATAAACTTGTACGAAGCATCAGGGATTATGAAGGAGTGACCCGGAAAAAACCAATAGCGGATATTGTTAGGATATTCGAGACCGTGCGCAGTGAATATGGCGGCATGATCGTTGATTTTGGTGACGATGCCGCAGTTATTGATATTGACAGTGATGATGTTATCCTGTTCGCAGCGGATGGCATCTGGGGGAAATTGCTGCGTGCAAGCCCATGGTGGGCAGGGTATAGTTCTGTTGTTGTAAACATAAATGATATCTCGGCAATGGGCGGGCGTCCACTTGCTATGGTCAATGTTATGTCATCCAACAACAAAGCAGCATGTGGTGAAATGCTCAAGGGAATTACGGATGGCATAAGAAAGTTCGGTGTTCCGATGGTTGGCGGACACATGCATCCTGATACACCATACAGTTCACTATCCGTTGCGATTATCGGAATTGCAAAGAAGGATTGCCTTATCAGGAGTGATACTGCAAATCCGGGTGATGTGGTTATTGTTGCTTATGATATGGATGGCAAGATCGGCCCGAATTCACCGTATAGCTGGGATACAACATCATTCAAGGAGCCAAAAATAGTGCGTGAGAGGTTTCTTGTGATGCAAACCATCGGAGAGCGAAAGATCGCTACTGCGGGAAAAGATATCTCCAATCCAGGCACAATCGGAACTCTTGGGATGTTGTGCGAAACCAGTAACATTGGAGCATCTGTTGATCTTACAAAGATACCTGTGCCGGATGGCATTGATTTTGGGCAGTGGTTGAAAGTATACCCTGCTACGGGATATGTTCTTACTGTAAAACCTGATGATGCTGATGAGTGCATCAGGATATTTAAGGATGTTGGAATCACTGCTGTTGTTGTTGGGGATATCAATGATAGTTTGAAATTGGTGATATATAACGAAAAAGAACGAGCAACAGTTTTTGATTTCAATATTGATGATATAACAGGAATAACGGTTGAATGAGCCGTTATCGATTTATTGCTCTTTGCATGTTGTTTGTATTATGTATTAGTTGCATTAACCCATGCAACTAATTCATCGTATAGGAATTGCTCTGCTTCCTGAACCGTTTCCAGATTGCCCCTGAGGACAAGCACTTCCCTTACATCAGTATCTACAATGTGGACATTCATTTGTCGGTCAAGTGGTTCAAGGTCAAACTCTTCAACAAGGTCGTATATTATACTTGATGGGGTCCCGGGTGGAATAATCAGGTCATACATTCCTTCAAGTTCCCTGTTCAATTCTTCCCTGTCTTCTTTTGTTTTTAAATCTTCAAATTTCAGTATTCTTGCCATAATAATCACCATTTCATAAATTGAATAAATTGAATAAATTGAATGAATTGAATGAATTGAATGAATTGAATGAATTGAATGAATTGAATGAATTGAATGAAACGATTTGATGATATGCTCATATAAATAGTAAACGCTACTTACAGTACTTCCGATTAGTTCTTTATCTTATCCTTTCATCAAACCCAACAAATATAATATTTATACCATGTGAATCATTCCCTCCAATATCAAATCCTGGAGGGGATGATTCAATGGATTTTTCAAAAATAAAGTCAGATAGCATACTTGGAAAGGCTCATAACAGGCTGTCCCAAAACTCACCCAATTAAATGATTTTTATTTTCAATTGTTATATTTTAT
>JBQVMC010000064.1:0-11252 GCA_052361145.1 Methanosarcinaceae archaeon | reverse complement strand
TTTCAGAGAATCATTTGGTAATTTCAAAATTATAAAACTACTTTCAAACGAACAAGGTCTTCTGACACGATTCAGCAATGCTAATTATCAGCTGGTACGAGCAAATACAATCAATACAACACTCCAAAATACACCTCGTCTTCTTTTAGAAACTATGGGATTCATCATGTTAGTTGGAGCGGTCATGTATGTTGTTTATAAAATCAATACGCCTCAATATGTCATACCAATACTTTCAATGTACGCACTTGCTTTTTATCGATTTATGCCATCGGTGACAAGAATAATGAACTTTTACAATCAAATAACTTTCGCAAAAAGTTCTATTGATAAATCAAATCCATTGTTTTATAAATCAGAAAAACTTGGCAACGAAATCATAACCTTCACCAACTCACTAAAACTAAAAAATGTAACATTCAGTTACGACGAAAAAAATTACATACTAAAAAACGTCTCGCTCTCCATTCCCAAAAATAAAAAAGTCGCTCTCGTTGGAGAAAGTGGCGCAGGCAAAAGCACTTTGGCCGATATTCTCATGGGACTCTACATCCCAAAAGAAGGAACCGTTACTATTGATGGAATAAAACTAACCTTGAATAACATTAAAAATTGGCGAGGAAAAATTGGTTATATCCCACAACAAATTTATCTATTTGACGGAACTATAGCCGAAAACATAGTCTTTGGAAGAAAATACAACAAATTTAAAGTAATCGACGTATTAAAAAAAGCGAACTTGTATAATTTCCTCCAAACTCAAAATGGTATCCATACAAAAGTTGGAGAAGAAGGTATAAGATTAAGTGGTGGACAAAGACAACGAGTCGCCATCGCTCGCGCACTTTATTCTGATCCAGAAGTACTTGTTCTTGATGAGGCAACATCTTCATTAGATACTGAAACAGAGACAAAAATAATGGATGAAATTTATGATAGCAATGAAGATAAAACTATGATAATAATCGCACATAGATTAAGTACTATTCAAAGATGCGATATTATTTATAAAATCGAGTCAAAAAATGTTGTACAAGTTAGTTCAGCAACTCCAATAAAGCAGGATCAATATTATGAATATCATCAAAAAAATATATCAACTCCCTAAAAACCTCATTCAAACTATCTATAGATGCGAACGCATCCAAAAAGAAACATTGTATTCACAAATTTTTTCAAATAGCATCACCAGCTCAAAATGGCTAAGAGATACAAACTTTTCTCCCTCCGGAGCCGCAGCAAATTACTCTTTTTTATATATTCTTTTTAAAGTCTTGGATTTATGCCAACCGAAAACGATAATAGAATTTGGAATTGGACAAACATCACAAATGACAACCCAGTACATTAAAAACAATTCGAATAAAGACAATTCATTATGGTTAGTTGAACATGACAAATTATGGATAGATATTTTCTCGGATAAAGTATGTTCACCAGACGATAAAATTAAACTTCTTCATCTACCAACAGAAACAATTTTCTTCAAAAAACATTCATCACAGGCGTACAGGGGATTAGAAAAAGAAATTGGCAATAAAAAATTCAACCTGATTATAAATGATGGTCCTCACGGAACAACCCGCTTCTCTCGCATAGGAATCTTGTCATTAATTCCTAATAACCTAGAAAAATCTTTTGTAATAATTATAGATGATTGTGATCGAAAAGGAGAAATGGAAACAGCCAAAGAAATACTTAAAAAATTAAAATCTAGTAATATAGATCACTGTCACACAATTTTATCAGGAATCAAAAACCAAGTTATAATTTATTCTTCTGACAATAAATTTTTAGAAACTATTTAAAATGAATACACGAAACCTTTCAACACCGATCCTTTTACTTATGTTCAATAGACCGAAACAAACGTTTCGAGTTTTTGATGAAATAAGAAAAGCAAGACCAAAACAATTTTTTATAGCTGCGGATGGTCCAAGAGCAAATCATTCCACAGATAAACAACAATGTATTGAAACAAGAAAAATCATCGACAGTGTCGATTGGCCATGCAAGATTCATACGCTTTTTCGAGAGAAAAACTTAGGCTGCGGAAAAGCAATCAGCTCTGCAATCACATGGTTTTTTGAAAATGTCGAACAAGGTATCATCCTCGAAGACGACTGCCTTCCGAATCAATCCTTCTTTTACTTTTGCCAAAAGTTACTAGAAAAGTATAAATACGACTCAAGAATCTTTCATATCAGTGGATCAAACTACCAAATTCCACTATCTACATATGGATATTCATATTTTTTTTCGAAAATACCATACGTTTGGGGATGGGCAACATGGAAAAGAGCTTGGGAAAAATATGATTTCAATTTAAATACTTACCCATCATTTAAAAAAGAAAAAATAATCTCTCATATATACAATGAAAAAGGATATCAGCAGGAACGACTTGCAACATTTGATAGAATGTATAAAAAACAAGAACCCGTATGGGATCATCAATGGTTTTATACCGTTCTAACACAAAATGGTCTATGCATAACACCTCACAAAAACCTTGTAAGTAATATTGGCTGTGGAAAAGATGCTTTGCATCCATCAAATCCTAATAGTATGTCTAGTAATATTCCTAAAGAAAAATTGGATACCAATAATTTGGTTCATCCTCAATTTATTATGCCAAATCAAACAAATGACCTATGGGCAATGGAAAATATATTCGAAATAAAACCATATGTATCAATTAGATCAAAAGCAAAAACTATTTTTTTTGAAAAAAAACATAAATTTGCCAACAATCATAAAATGTTCAAAATTATTTTTAACAAACTTCTTAATAGAAAGCAGTAATGAAAAATTATATCAAAATAAAAAAATATAAACCTATTATATTTGAATGGGATACAACCAAAGAAGAGTTAGAAAATCAGATAAAATCTTGCTCAACAAGTGAAGACATAATTATTACAATGAAATATTTAACAAATAAAAATTTTAAAATACTAGAAGCAGGTTGTGGTCTTGGACGTGTTTTAAAATATGTATATGATCAAGGCTTTAAAAATATTAACGGTATAGAAATAAGCAAAAAACTATCTGCTTTTTTACAAAAAGAATATCCAGAGTTACGAGCAATACAAGGAGATATACTCAAAATGCCATATGAAAAGAATTATTTTGATAGAATTTTAAGCTATGGAGTAATTGAACATTTTGTCGAAAGCCCACTATATCCAATGAAAGCTATGTATAAAATTTTAAAACCAGGAGGCATAGCAATTATAACCATTCCAAGTTTTAATAAAGTATTTCAAATTCAAAATTTCTTAAGTTATTTCAATCCAAAATTAAATAATACTATACGTAAAATTTTCGGTAAAAAATCTCTCCACAGAAATAAAAAAATACTCTCATATCATATTTATCCACAATTTGGAGAATTCTTTGAATTTAGATTCACACCAAAGCAATTCGAACAAATTTGTTTAGATACAGGATTCTCAATAATAGAAAGTATTCCAACACTTCACATGAAAAGTAAATCCAAATTACTAAATAAGCTATTATTAAAAATTCCATTTTTCCATAATCACCATCATGCGTGTGTGGTACAAAAACCACAAACTGATTGAAAAATATGCAGAAAACATCAAAAATATACGTCGCCGGTCACCAAGGTCTTGTTGGCTCTGCTCTCATGCGAAACCTTCAGTCAAACGGCTATTCAAATATCATTACTCGTTCATTTAAACAACTCGATTTACGAAATCAATTAGCAGTCGAAACTTTTTTCCAAAAAGAAAAACCTGACATCGTCTTTTTGGCCGCCGCAAAAGTCGGTGGAATTCACGCAAACGATACATATAAAGCAGAGTTTATTTATGACAACTTAATGATTGCCACAAATATCATTCATGCATCATATAAATTTGGCGTACAAAAGCTACTAAACTTAGGCTCTTCGTGCATCTATCCAAAACTTGCACCACAACCACTTAAAGAAGAATACATTTTAACGAGCGAACTAGAACCAACAAATGAGCCGTACGCCATTGCCAAAATCGCGGCAATAAAACTATGTCGTTATTACAATGAACAATACGGCACCAATTTCATGTCTGTCATGCCAACGAATCTATATGGTCCACACGACAACTTTGATTTAGATAACGCTCATGTACTTCCATCGCTCGTAGCAAAATTTCATATTGCCAAACAACTTAAAAAAGAATCAATTACATTGTGGGGAACGGGAAAACCATATCGAGAATTTCTATACGTAGACGATCTTGTTAAGGCATGTATGTTTTTAATGAAAAATTATAATGCATCTGAAATAGGCGAATTCATAAATATTGGAACTGGTAACGATATTACAATAAAAGACCTTGCAGAACTTATTAAAACAGTTATCGGTTTTAATGGTGGAATTTTCTTCGATATCTCAAAACCAGATGGTACGCCTAAAAAGCAACTCGAGGTTTCTAGAATACATGCTTTGGGATGGAAACACATAATTAAACTGGAAGAAGGAATTCAAAAAGTCTATGACTGGTATACAGCAAACACAAAATGCGTTCGCCTGGAGCGTAGTCGAATGGGTACGAACGTCTATGAATCTCATCAAAAAAATTATTAAAAAACTATTCTTTAAATCTACAAGTATTCCTATAACAATTTATCCAAAAAATAAACATGTGGTAGGACGAGTCTTATTTAGTTATCTCGCACAACCAATTTTGTTAAAAGACGATAGCGAAGTATTTTACGGACACAGTAATAAATGGGAAAGTACTGAAATCGTAAAAATATTTAATAACTTAGGATTTACAGTAGATGCAATCGATTGGAATAATTCTTCATTTATTCCTACAAAAAAATATGATGTTTTTTTTGATATCAATACCAATCTAAAACGCCTTAATACTTTCATTAATAAACAAACAATAAATATTTTTCACATAACAGGTAGCAATCCTTATTTCTCTAATAGCTCTGAACAAAGACGTATATCAAAGCTGTATCAAAGAAAAAAAAAATCTTATCAGGCAAAACGATTCATGAAACAAATAGAAGCATTTGAAAGTTCTTTAAATCTTGCCAACTACTGTTCACTAATTGGAAATAACACAACCCTACAAACCTTTCCTAAAAAAATCTCCAGCAAAACATCCTTAATTTCACCATCTTCTTCAATCAACATTCCAATAAAAAGTAATGATGAATATATTCCAAAAACAAAAGAGTTTTTATGGTTTGCCGGAAGCGGTGCCGTACATAAAGGACTCGATCTTTTACTAGATATATTTGTTAAACATACAAATCTAACATTAAATATCGTTGGATCAGTTGATAGCGAAGAAGACTTTGTCGCTATATATAAACGCGAACTATTCAATACTCCCAATATAAAATATCACGGTTTTTGTCTGCCAAATTCAAAAAAGTTTAAACAAATTATAGATAAATCATTTTGTTTTATCGCACCATCATGCAGTGAGGGAATTTCAACTGCATGTACAACCTGCCTACAAATTGGATTATATCCAATAGTAAGCCGCAACACTGGAATTGATCTGCCAACAAATTGTGGAATTTATTTAAAATCTTGCAGTCTAAAAGAAATCGAAAAGAAAATATTGAAGACCTACAAACAAAGCTCACGAGAAATTTCCGAGCAAATCGCCATCTGTCAAAGTCATGCACTTGAAAAATATTCTCGGAAAAACTTTTCTAAACAAATGACCCTTTTCATACAAAAAGCACTCGTTACGAAAGAAAGTCTATTCAATGAAATGTAAGATTTGTAAAACAAATTCAAACCATATATCTTCGGCAAAAATTTTAAATAAATACGACATACAGTACTTTTTATGCCCACAATGCGAGTTCATGCAAACAGAAGAACCGTACTGGCTTGATGAAGCATATTCCTCTGCAATTTTACCTTTTGATACAGGAATTATGGCCAGAAATATTTCTTTGTCAAAAATATCCACAATGATAATTTATTTTTCACTTAACAAGAATAAATGTTTTTTAGATTTTGGCGGTGGATATGGTATCTTCACGCGTCTTATGCGAGATATAGGATTTGATTTTTATCTCCATGATCCACATGCGAAAAATTTACTAGCACAAGGTTTTGAACTAAATAATGCAACTAAACCAATAGAACTAATTACTAGCTTTGAATGCTTTGAACACTTTTCAGATCCAATTAAAGAAATAGAAAACTTACTTGAAATATCTTCGAATATTTTATTTACAACAGAACTACTACCTAATCCTACACCTCGACCAAAAGATTGGTGGTATTATGCCTTAGAGGGAGGACAACATATATCGTTCTATAGAAAACAAACACTTCAATATATCGCTAAAAAATATTCATTGAATCTTAACTCATATAAACATGTACATTTGTTATCTATAATAAAAATACATCCTATCGTTTTCAAACTGCTAGTCAATCTCGCCGAAAAGCACTTCATTTGGAAATTCATAACAAAAAAATTAATGAGTAAAACAGTTAGCGATATGCATTTAATAAAACGTATCAACAATAAAAACTAAATATGCTTTTAAAAAAAATTAAAAACCATCTTTCTTTTAGATTAAATCAGGCACTCATTTACAAAGAACATCTAAACATCAAAAAACAAATACCAACAGCAAGTATTATTTACGACGCTATATGTAATAAAAAAGATATCTCAGAAATCAAAAAGACTATCAAGCTTCCACTGTCTCAAGAAATATACGCAATTTTAAATAAACTCGAGACAATAGGATATATTAACGACATTAAACCGCTTACTAAAGTTCCTACCGTTTCTGTAATTATCCCACACTTTAATCATCACCAATACCTCGATGAGGCTTTATTCCATCTCTCAAATCAAACCTCAATCCCCGAAGAAGTCATCATTGTAGACGACCAATCAAAAAACCAAACGCTACTCAAAAGTATTTATGAAAAATACCTATCATCATTAAACCTCAAACTAATCATTCCTCCAAAAAAACTTTTTGCTGGCGGATGTAGACAGTTGGGAGCAGAAACAGCAACATCCGATCTCATCACAATGCATGACGCTGATGATATTTCTCATCCAAATAGAATTGAATTAACTAAACGATTCTTTCAAGAACATCCTGATGCTCTCCACTTAAATTTTGGTACCGTAAGATTTGAAGACAATTTTTTTCACTACCTCAAAAACTTTACTCATTCTGAAACTAAAAACCATATTGTATCAACTGAAACAATTGCAAAGCAAATGAGGAAACGATTTATCAAACAACAATTTTCCTCATTCAATCAATACCAAATAAGGCTTGGATGCTACGGGGTTAATGGTAAATATTTTTGGGGATGTAGTAGTGGTCACACAACATATAGAAAAGAAGTGTGTAAAAGAATAAAGTGGACATCTCCTACAAGCTATGTCTTTACAAAATTCGAAGATTACGACTTTAATCTTCTTCTGTTTTTAGCGGGACAAAGATCATATCAAATTGATCTTCCACTTATATATTATCGAATTGGAAGCACAACAAACGTGATAAAATAAAATGAAAAAAAAATTAACAATAGCAATTCATGGAAATCTGTTTTGGGCTGGCGGAATCGAATTAATTTGCATTTTAATATCAGGGCTTCAAAATCAAACTAAAATTAACAACTTACAAATCAATGTACTTATTCCCAAGAATGAAACTATCCCCATAAAAGAAAAAATCAAAAACATCCTTCGATCTATTCGATATCTAAAAAATATAAATAAACAAACGCTGGGCTTGAAACAAAAAGATGTTCTTGAAATTTTAAACAATCTCGAAAAAAAAGTTACTGTCGCCTATTATGAAAATACAATCGATGGACTAACTTCTTGCCTCAAAGAAATACATGCCGACATTATCCTTCCAATAGCATCAAGTCTTCCTAAAAGTTTCCCAGTTCCATGGATTGGATATATTTATGATTTACAACATAAACACCTTCCTCATTATTTTAGCAATGTAGATATCAAAGGTAGAAATGACACATTTAATACATTATTACAAAACGCTACATCTCTACTGGTAACATCAGAAAGTGTTAACCATGATATTTCGATGTTTTTCCCAAATCATAAAAGCAAAATTTTCACTATGCCCTTTTGTCCTATTTCTCCGAAAAAAGAAAGTCTTCCTTCCATTGAAGCAATAAGAAGAAAATATTCGTTGCCTAAAAAATATTTTTTAATTTCTAATCACCTATGGATTCATAAATCACATACAACAACAATTGATGCATTAAAAATAATTCATGATAATTATAATACTAAAAAGATACATATAGTTTGCACAGGAGGCACTTATGATCATCGTTTTCCAAATTTATTTACAGAGCTAAAAGAAAAAATAAATAGATTGAACTTAACTAAGCACATTTCATTTTTGGGATTCATACCTAAACAGGATCATACCGTTATTATGCAAAACACTTTGGCTATCTTACAACCAACATTATTTGAAGGTACACGAGGAGGCCTTTGTGTTTCTAATGCTATTGCTCTTGGTAAAGCAGCTATAATTTCAGACATTCCTGTTAATAAAGAAATTAAAGAAAAAGATATTTATTTTTTCAAAAAACAAAACCCCAACGATTTAGCACAAAAAATGGTCACTCTTTTAAAGAGCACTAACAACTCACTTTCCTCAGAAGAATTAAGAAGCAAAGAATTAATAAGAAAACAAAATTTAGGAAATTCACTCATAAACTTAATTATGTACACCATGAAAAACTATCCTGAATCTAACTACACTTAAAACGATTGATTTAAAAAATGAAAGTAGCATTAATCACAGGAATTGCAGGACAAGATGGATCTTATCTTGCAGAACTTCTTTTAAAAAAGAATTATGAAGTTCACGGAATAGTTAAAAGATCTTTTCTTGAAAATCCAGCAAAATTAGAAAATATAAAACATATTCTCAACAATATTCATATGCACTCTTGTTCTTTAGATAATGCACTTCTTATATATAAACTTATTTCTTTTGTTCAACCAAACGAATGTTATCATTTTGCAACACCATCATTTGTAAATGATTCGCTTGATGATGAAATTTCTAGTTTCCATTCAACCTTTGATACCGTTCACTATCTCCTGTCAAGCATAAAAGACGCTGCCCCGCTATGTCGGTTTTATCTTGCTGGATCAAGCGAGATGTTCGGTTCACCAAAAAGTTCCCCTCAAAATGAGTTAACACCTTTTAATCCACGCTCAATTTATGGAATTTCTAAGTTGTCTGCACATCATCTTGTAAAAAACTATAGAGAAAAACATAATTTATACGCATGCACAGGTCTTACATACAACCATGAATCTCCAAGAAGAGGAGTTAATTTTGTTACACGAAAAATTACAAATTCAGTAGCAAAAATATACCTTGGATTAGAAACAAAAATAGTACTAGGAAATATCGAAGCACAAAGAGATTGGGGATACGCACCTGACTATGTCAATGCAATGTGGAAAATGCTAAACAATCCAAAAGGTCCTATTGACTATGTAATTTCAACAGGTAAATCACATTCGATTAAAGAACTTCTAGAAACAGCCTTTTCCGTTGTTGGGCTTAACTATAAAAATTACATCAAAACTAACAAACAACTATTTAGAGCTACTGAAAAAACTTTATTAATTGGCGATAGTTCAAAAATCAAAACAGAATTAAACTGGACTCATTCAGTAAACTTTAAAAAAATGATATGCGAAATGGTTCGCTCAGACATTGAAAAACTTACTAAGAATGAAGCTCTTTCTAAGCGCCTGAACATGGAGAAACAATTCAATGAAAGCACTTCTATCCTCACTTAAAAGATACACCCTATTCCTCAAAGACTTTGTCACATTCAAACACCAACACAGTAAACAAAAAAAACGCCACTCACTTCTCTGGAAGAACCGCTATCCATGCCTTCACGACAACACCAAGCAAACATACTTCGATAGGCACTACGTGTACCACACGGCATGGGCAGCACGAATTGTCGCTAAAATTAAACCTAAAATTCATCACGATATTTCATCAAGCCTTTATTTCTCATCAATTGTTTCTGCATTTATTCCGGTTAACTTTTACGACTATCGCCCTGCGAAGTTACTTGTGCGGCATAGCCTAAAAGGCGACGACGTAGATTTATCTAACCTTTCTAGCGCACACGCTGATTTAATGAAATTACCTTTTGCCAGCCAAAGCGTTCATTCCCTTTCGTGCATGCACGTTGTCGAGCACATAGGTCTTGGAAGATACGGAGACCCAATAAATCCAGAAGGCGACCTTCAGGCAATGCACGAACTTCAGCGAGTTGTCGCGCCAGAAGGAAGTCTTATCTTTGTTGTTCCAATTGGAAAACCGAAAATCATGTTTAATGCGCATCGCGTTTATTCGTACGATGAAATAATTAGTAATTTTTCAGAATTAACCCTGCAAGAATTTGCCTTGATTCCAGATGACCCGTCTACGCCAAATGGCTACGCCGCGGCAGGCTCCGAAAAACTTGGAATTGTTATTGATGCGAAGATTGACTTTGTGAATGAACAGAATTATGGATGTGGATGCTTTTGGTTTCGGCGGGGATAAATAACGAAAAAGGAAAAACAATGTTTTCAACAATAAAACAATCACTAAAAGAAACACCCTGGGGACAAAGAATTAGTAAATACCGTACGCAACGATACCATGCAAAACTTAAAGCAGCAATGCAAAAACTTGCAATTAAATGGAACCTTACAGGACATCCCCTTCCAGATGAAAAAAAACAAATCACCATAAAAAAATATGCTACAAAATTTGCCATTCAAACGTTCATAGAAACCGGAACATACAAAGGCGATATGGTTGAAGCTGTCAAAGATACATTCTCAACAATTCACTCTGTTGAATTAGACGAAAAACTTTATGAAGCAGCAAAATTAAAATTCAAAGAAAAAAAACACATTGCAATACACCAGGGGGATAGCACCGACATACTTCCTGCAATACTACAAATCATAGAAAAGCCGTGTGTCTTTTGGTTGAATGGTCATTATTCAGGTGGAATAACAGCAAGAGGTCAAAAGGACACCCCAATCATTGAAGAACTAAAATATATTTTTAATCACCAAATAAAAAATCATGTTATTTTAATTGACGATGCCAGATGCTTCACG
The DNA here is from genome assembly GCA_052361145.1 of Methanosarcinaceae archaeon. Classification (GTDB taxonomy): domain Archaea; phylum Halobacteriota; class Methanosarcinia; order Methanosarcinales; family Methanosarcinaceae; genus Methanovorans. Next base: position 90 of record JBQVMC010000064.1, on the reverse strand, counting down.
GGAAAAAACGACTATCCGACTCTTACTAAATTAAAAAAGTTTGTATCGAAAGAGGGATACAATTACACCTTTGATGTTCCAAACGATATT
>JBQVMC010000063.1:0-11488 GCA_052361145.1 Methanosarcinaceae archaeon | reverse complement strand
CTCCATGCCGGAGAATAGGCAATGACCCAGGCATCATCTATCGGGTCACCGGTTTCTTCAATATAAACATTCCCTGCAATGCCGCTCTTTATTTCCTTAAGCTCGAAATTGGCGGTGATGCAAATACCGGCTTCGCTTACAGCCACTACATCTGCGGTATTCATTACTTCTTTATTATCAAAGTATTCCGAAAAATATCCTTTTGGTGCGCCATAGCCAAAGATGTAATATGTGCCTAAAGGTAAAAGCGAGCTTTTATAATATCCATCGGTACCCGAGCGGGCGATATGTTCCATACGCGTATTGGTATTGATAAATTGCATCGAAACACCTTCAATGGGAGTCGTGCTCCCTTCAATTAATACCGTGCCTTCGATGTATCCGCCGCCATCGTTACACAATTCGAAATCAATATTTTGAAATTCAGAGTTGTGTAATATTTTAAAAACATAAGCGTCAGCTTTTGCATAGACATTATCATAATACTCATCCATATAATCAAGCGTATTAAAAGTTCTCAGAATATACTTGCAAATATCCAGACTATCGATTTTATAGTCGCCATTTTCATCCGTAAATGTACTAATGTACTGGTATTGCCCCTCGAAAACTATCGCTTTCACCTTAACACCGCTTAATGGTATGCCGGATTCGCTGCGAACTGTTCCTGAAATAAAACCAAGCGCGAAGCAAAACTGAATATCCGGAATTAACCAAAACAGGCTGATAAATACATACATTAAACTACCGGACCTGAGCAATTCCCTAATGAGCGAATTTCTAGTTATTTTATATTTTTCTTTCATTTATGATTCGTCCCCTTATTGGCAATTCTGTTTACTAATTTATATTTAAGCAGATTTTTAATAATAAGTTATCATTCCAATAACAAGCTAAACAATAGAAATTAATTAAGATAAATAATAAATCCTTTACATTACACAAATATCATGCCGTAAGGCACTTACGAATATTGCATTATTTATTTTTATATATTTCAATAAGTTAATTAATATTAATCATATTTTGGTTTGATAAAATTGATAACTATTTGTTCAATTACATTCCAAAATTGAATTTATAATGAGAAATATTTGACCATGCTGGGTTCTGGATGCTGGATTAAATAATATCTATATTTTTAGTAACAGTTCAGCCACCACAGCAACCCTCGTTACCAAACTCCGTTTGGTAACGAGATTGCCCGCGAAACTGCATATAAATGTATTGTAATAAATTTGTATTAAAACGTCAGGGATAATTTTGAGGAAAAACATAAAGCGAGGTTATGAAGCGATATAATCCGGAAGGCATGTCAGTATCGAGTTATGCAGATCGAAAGCAACGAGGCGAAGAACTATGACTACCATGGAATTGTTAGATTCGTAGATTTTCTGCAGCAACCGGTTGCCGGATAGGAGTGCGACGCCTTTATGCGTTGCATATTTTCTTGCACTGCCTAAAACCATTGAACTTCTATCCTGTACTCGCTGCTCCCTATCTTCATTCGGACAAATTGACAATTTATCCCACATTTCCAGACAAACTCTAAATAATCTCACGCACTACCCGAAAACCGATATAGTTGTGGCGAACGCCGTCGGGATAGTAGCCAACCCGAAAGTCACCCCGCAGTTCTTTCGGGGGTGAAACCCAGGAACCGCCGCTAAAATTATAGACATCAATTCCAGCGCCGATGCAGGGGCTGGCATCTGCTAAACTATCGGCAACCAGCAACGGATCATCGTTGATATTACATTCGCCCGGCCAAATTCCGGCACCCTGAACATCGGAATAACACACCTCAATGTTGCTGCCACTGTCGACGTATATTTCTGAGCCACTGGCAGCGCTGTTTCCCCATAAAATGGTAAATATGATGCAAGTAAAATAACGTTTCATGCTACACCTCCGTTGGAATTTATATGTTACCTAAACTTCTAATAGGTGTTAATTGAATAATTACCTTTAAAAATTGCTGCCCGCGCTTTGTTTTAAACGGTCATTATAGTATTACCAGTTGAATCCTTGTTGAAAATTTCATTTAAAATAATGTGCCGGACATTTTTGAATTGCCCGGCACATTTAGTGTGAATTCTGGAAGAGGAAATATTATTGCATCAATAGCATTTTCTTCATCGCTGAAAAATTGCCGGAACGTAATTGATAAAAATAGACACCGGTCGGCACAATTTTACCAATGTCATTTCTTCCATCCCAAACCTGCTGATGAATTCCGGCGGTTTGGTTTTGATTGACCAGAGTTTTGACGCGTTGTCCAAGCAGATTGAAAACCCCCAGCGTAACCAGACCCGCTTCAAGCAGTTGATATTGAATAGCCGTTTCCGGATTAAAAGGGTTGGGGAAATTTTGATTGAGCCTGTAGGAAGTGGGAATTTGGTTCTCTTCCGAACCATCTACTGCTAATGGCGTGGCTTCATCAAACCACTGGAGTATTTTATCAATCAAATCGCCGGCACTGGCCTCATAAGGCCCGGCAATTCCCTCAAACCCGAAAGCCAAATAAACCAGTCGTGAGCCCGTCGCTTCATTTTCATAGCGCAAAGCCGCGCAGGTATTATTGGGTTTGTAGTCGAAAATGGTTACAGCCGGCAGGATTGGAGATATCTCATCCGGTGTGGTTTGATTTTCCGCTCCGCCATATTTGTGGACAAAATAGGCATAAAGCCCGTGTGTAATGGGATCGCTATTTACACCATACGCCCGATGCGTATTCGAACTGTCGGATAGATAATCTGCGTGTAAATAATTGGCATAAAATGTTGAATCATCGGCCGTGCCGGCTTCCACCAGGTCGTAACCGATGTCCTGCCCCGTCAGCAGCAGGCAACCGCCATTATCCAGGTAGGCTGCAATGGCTGCTTGGTCATCCGGGCAAAGCGTCGAATCCCGGCAATCGCCCGTAAACCAGATGACCGAGTAATATTTCTGCAATTCATTTTGCGGACTGCCTTTTGTTGGAACATCCCAGACTTCAGGAAATATTTCCATGCGGTTGAGTACATCTGTATAATATGTTTCATAAAGATCGCCGGCGTCATCATCTACCAGCAGTACCTCCGGAGTTCCGGCAAGAAAATTTATTTTGAGCTCACGCTTGTACCCGCCTTCCGCGGTAATTTTCAAAACAAGCGAGCTGATATGCGCTTTCGCAGCAGGGTCAATCGAAAAAGAAAGAGGATTGTCTTGATTATCCGTGCTATCATACTGCGCCAAATTGCCGAAATCGGAGGTGGGCTGGATAAATTGAATATCCGGATCAGAGCTTGTGAGCGTGACAGACAAACCGGTGGCATCCAGACTGGTATTTTTCAAGGTCACAATTAAACTCGCGGTTTCTCCGGCATCGACACGTCCATTTCCATTTTCGTCAAGGAGTTGGTGACTGAGCAGCCAAATACACGGGGCGTCGAAATGGTAAAAGGGAAACGCTCCCTGGTCAGTAATCGTACCATCCAAATCCAGCGGAAGGGCAGGATCACCGGCATCGATACAGGGAGAACCGGGCTGCAGCCGAAAATCACCGTTGTCGGAATTTACAAACAGGGGATCTGCTGAAATACCTCCCACATTCGTTACATTGACATAATCACTCGGTGTATTGTTCCAAACATCGTTATAGAAGGCTTGGGCCTGGCCACTTATGGCTGAGATTCCTCCACCGTCGTTATTAACAATAATGTTATTATATAAAAACGGTTTTCCTGAAAATATTACACCCACCCCACCGCCACCATCCAGGCACTCATTGTCTACAATTGTATTGTTTAAAATAATCGGCTTTGCGTTGAGAGCCACATCGATACCGCCACCGGCGTTCACCCAGGTTGCATCGTATTTGCTGCCCATGTTCTGCCAGATAATATTATACCTGATAATCGGATTAGAGGAATTCGCAATCTCGAGACCGCCGCCACATGCTGCCGTGTTGTCGCGGATGATATTGTTTTCAATTACGGGTGAAGAACCCATGTCGCAGATAATTCCGCCTCCTATTCTTTCAACATAGGCTCCATCTACAAAATACATCCCTGTCCCGCCTGTAATCGTAAAACCGCTGAGTATGGCTGTGCTATCTTCACCGGAGATAAAGGTTACTACACTCCGATATGTAAAATCTAGTGGCTGGCTGCCGTCAATGGTTGTTGAATCCGCTCCGGCGCTGCTCATAACGCAGATATTTTTTCCTTGGTAATTAATGTTCTCAAAGTAAGTGCCGGCCAGCACCAAAACCGTATCCCCTGATACGGATATATCGATTGCCGCCTGAATCGTGTCGAAATCGCCATTTCCGTTGATATCAACCACGATGACATTTGCAAAGCAGAATTGCAGTGGTACACAAAGACATAAGCTCAGTATTATTAATAGTGTTTTCATGATGTTTCTCCTTCTTAGATTATAAATTTTAGCAGATTAAAATCTGCCGACAATTAATTTAAATTTTATTTATTTCCGTCGAAGGGTTACTCTCGCACCACCAGGTCCCGTGCCATGAAGGACATTTTGTCTTTTGCCAGTACTGAAAACTTGTACGCTAAACGGATAATCCTGGCCAAATGACTGTGGCTTATGAAAATCATTGATCTGACATTAACCATTTACATGCTCCCATAACTTTTTATAAAAATTCATTCCTACTTTTAAACTTTTTTTTAACTAAATACAATAGCAAGCTGCCAATAGGTGAATGAGGTCTAGTTATAAAACCAAATTGCTTTGCCCTAAATTTTTTTCCATTAATAGTTTTGCCATTTAATTATTCTGCCATAAGTCTTTTGCCGTTAATTATTTTGCATATTTACAACGACAATCCCCTGAAAAATAAAGCGACTCCACAGGAGTAAATATCCTATCATTCCTGCGGAGCACTTTTGGGAGAGGACTATAAATTAATAATAAAAAAGAATTTTGTCTAACACGTATGTCGCATGTTTGGACGTATATGTTGCATTTAGTCAAATAAGTTAAAGTATCTGTAATTTTTTGGGGTTAATAGAAGGATTCGTCAATAAAAAGGTGTGATTCATTTCCAAAATCGAAAATGTATCTGCTTTCAATAAATTAGTACAATTATTGAGTTATCAAATCGGATCATTAGTTAATCGAAATGAGCTGACAAGTACACTCGGGATCCATTACAGAACATTATCAAAATATCTTGATGTTCTCATTGGAACTTTCATTTATGCATTCGTTAATCCATTTTACACAAATGTTCGCAAAGAATTATCAAAAATGCCAAAGGTCTTTTTAAATGATACCGGAATATACTATTATTATAATCCACAAAAGTCATTAACCTTTGATTCTATTCCCGGAAATATTGTAGAAAATTATGTTTATACAACCTTAACAAGACGAAAAGCGATAAATAGCATAAATTTTTACCGTACAATTGCAAAATCAGAAATTGATTTCATCATTAAAAAATGGGAAAAAATTATACCGATTGAAGTAAAATTTAGAAAAGCAGTAAAAGCTCCGGCGGTATTAAACCGATTTCAAAAAAGATTTAATACAGAAAAACCGATAGTTATTACAAAAGATTTATTGCTGGACTCTAACGAGGCTTATTTTATTCCGGTTACTTTATTAGATTTAATTGAGTTATAATTTCTTGTGCTTTAGATTTTGTTACGACCATACTCCGAAGGCGAAACACCAAACATCTCCTTAAACCGCTTCGCAAAATGCGAAATACTGTTGAAACCGACTTCATAAGCAATTTGTGTTACATTACCGGCTTTTCGCTCCAACAGTTGTGCGGCGCGCCTTAATCTTATGATGCGGATAAATTCACGCGGCGACTGATCCGTTAAAGGACGCAGTTTTCGATGTAACTGGCTGCGGCTCAAACCTGACTGAAGGGCCATGAGTTGGGTATCAAACGCGGATTCGGATATGTTTTCTTCGACAAGAGACAGAACTTTTTTCAGAAACTTTTCATCCATCGAAGTGACGGTGATATCTTTGGGCAATAGCTTTGCTTCACGAATAAATCGCTCCCTTAACCTCCGTCGCTGTTCAATCAAATTTTTAATACGTACCTGAAGTTCCCGGATATTAAAGGGCTTGGTGATATAGTCATCAGCGCCGGTTTCCAGACCCGCTAATTTGCTGTCGGTGGCGGGGCGCGGGCGGTTAGTAAAATCACGGGGATGTGGCTGGTGCGCTCATCGGTTTTTACCTTTTCGCAAAACTCAAAACCGTCCATGTTGGGCATCATCACATCGCTGATGATCAAATCCGGGATTGTGCTCACGGCTTTGTCCAACCCTTGCACACCGTCTTCGGCTTCGATAACCTGGTAATTATCCTCGATATAATCACGGATGTATTTTCGTACATCACGATTATCTTCGACAATCAGGATAATCGGGATCGTTTTAGGCTGGTCGGGTGATAATTCAGGAAGTGCAATTTCCGGTTTTTCTATTTTAACTGATAATTCCGTTCGTGAAACCACATCCGTCGGCAATGCCCCCGCATCGATGATTTCGTCCGGTTTCAGGTGCGCTTTTCCTAAAGGCAAAATGATTGTAAATGTCGTACCTTCCCCCGGTACGCTTTCCACCGTTATTTCGCCACGGTGTAATTCCACCAATTCTTTGACAAGGGCCAGACCAATCCCGCTGCCGGCCTGTTCATGCAAATGATCAGTTTCGATTTGATAGAATCGGGTGAAAACATTGTCTAAATGCTCCGGCGGGATGGTTGTATTTTCGGACAATTGATCAGGATAAAATGAAATAAAGCCTTTCGCGCTGCCAAAAAACATTTCACCGGCTTTGCTTTTGAAACAGGCGCCAAAATTATTAAATTCATTCTCTAATAAGCCATCGCTCACATCGTAGTTTTTAAATTTTCCTGTCTCAGGATTAAATTTTGATAAACCATTCCCGGTACTCATCCAGAGATTGCCCTGGTTATCTTCCAATATCCCTGAAATACGATTATTAGCAAGTCCTTCATCTTCCGTGTAGCGAATAAAACTATCGGTATTTTTGTCATATCGATTTAGGCCACTTCCCAGTGTTCCTATCCACAGTATCTGGTTTTTATCTTCATATAAACAGTTTATAATATTTCCGCTTAAACTGCTCGGATTGGCAGGAGCATTAATATTGTGTATAAAATGTTTGAAAATTATTTCTTCTATTCCATTATCTTTTTTAACTCTTAATAATTTATTCAATCCGCCACCAACAGTAGTTATCCATAAAATATCATTATTATCTTCACAAATGTCCCAAACATGATTATGGCTAAGGCTGTTCGGATTATTAGGATCGTTCACAAAGCGTGTAAATATATTCTCACCAAGTTTTATACGCTTTTGTTGATATAAATTTAAACCGCCGCCATCAGTTCCTATCCATAACAAAGGCCGGAATGATTTATCGCCTTCAAGGTATAACTTTTCAAATCTCATATCTTGAGAATTTGAATAGAGGAGTGAGAAAAGAGATTGGTTTGCAATTAGAAAAAAGATGATTATTTTGAGTAGAGGTTTCATAATATAGAATTGATATGATTTTTAAATAATTCGTATGTAGTGATCGTTTTTACATTTATTGGAAGATTAAAAAATCAATATAATTCTCGGTGGTTATCACTTTTATTTCATGTTGAGGATAGGCATTGGTGAATGTTTTTGAGAAACGAACAGTTTTACCGGCTTTCCATTTGAATTCGAAGGCATGTAGTTTACCATCACGATCTTCAATGTAATCGATTTCCTGTTGTTGTTTAGTACGCCAAAAATAATTGTTTGCGTAAAGTTGATGATTGTTTAAAAATTTGCGGCGTTCACTTATCAGGAAATTTTCCCATAACGCGCCAATATCCTGCCGTAAACCAACCGGATGAAAGTTTGCGATAATGGCATTTCTGATACCATTATCGTAGAAATAAATTTTGCGGCTCTTTTTTAATTCATTACGCACGTTACGACTGAGTGAACGGAGTGTGAAAACAACATAAGCTTTTTCAAGCAGATCAATATAACGTTGAATTGTATCTTTTTTTACGCCGATAATTTGAGCCAGCTCATTATAGGAAACTTCCGAGCCTGTTTGCAAAGCAAGCGCCTCCAAAAGCCGTTCTATAATTGCCGGTTTACGGATATCCTGAAATGCAAAAAGGTCCTTATAAAGATAGCTGCTGGCGAGATTTTTTAATACTTCTCTCTCATTACCAGGATTTTTTATTACCTCGGGATACATGCCATAAATTAGCCGGATTTCCAAAAGCCTTTTTTCCTCAATCTCACCATGAAAGTCCAGCATTTCTTCCTCAGATATTGGCAAAAGGAAATACTCAAATTTTCTCCCTGTCAGCGGTTCATTAATTTCGTCTGCAAGCTCTAAAGCAGATGACCCCGTCACAATAAGTTTTATCCCTTTGATTTTATCGATAATTAATTTCAGGGTTAATCCAATGTTTTTTATACGTTGAGCCTCATCAATCATTACCAGTGTATTTTTCCCAATTATATTTTTTAATTGGGTGGACGTAGGGCTGTCAAGCAATCTTCTTACATCAGGCTCATCGCAATCGAGCAATATAAATTGATCGCTGGATTTTTGAGCTGCCATATTAATAAGCGTCGTTTTTCCACTTTGTCTTGGTCCTAAAATTATAAGCGCTTTCCCTGTTTCAAGACGCTTGATGAGGTGATTTAATATCTTTCTTGAAATCATTTTAATTCCTTTAATTACTTTTTGCCATTTAAACAGCCAATAGTTATAACAATATGCCATTATATTAGCTTAAAGTCAAGATGAATTTTCAAATTCTTAATTTGAACTTTTCTCTTGTTTGTTACAATTGTATCAAGTTCTTCAGTTACAGCTAATTTTTTAAATTTAAATGCGTAAAAAAACCTCCGGAAAGTTAGTATTTTTCTAACTTTCCGGAGGTTATCTCCCGGGATTCTTACTTATCGTTAAATGATATGATTCGTTGCAGTAATTTTTTATTCATCGAGCAACCAATTACAAACCGACCATTATAATCTTTTTATTCTTGTATTTTATTTCCTTCCAATAAATTTTTTCATCCCAACTTTTTTTCCTGGTTTCATAAATGACGAGATAACCTTCATTCAGACCGACTTTATCCAAATATCGATGTAACTGTTCTTTGCCATCTTCTATTGTATAATCACGCCAGCGGATTTTTAACTCAAACGCAAACCGCTGTTTTTTGAATTTAACGAGCATATCGATGCGTCCATTTCCCAAAGCCATCTCACGAGTAATTGCTCCACCGGCATTTATAATCCGCTGCAAAAATGCCATCAGTAACAGGTGCTGAGCGGATTCTCTATATTCATAACGTTTCAACCAGGCCTCACTATTTCGACGATAAAATTTTTGAAACTCCCTGAGTACTTTTTCCATATTTAATGTGTTATCTTTATTTAAAAACCAGGGTGTCTGGATTTCTTCGGAAAACGAAACCTGCATTGGATAGGCCATTATTCGCGGCACAATTTCCGCATAGATTTTGTTAGCAAATTTCAATGGATCCGTTTGCGAGATAATCCCTAAATCTCGGACATAAGCAATATCATCATCTAAAATATCAAAACCAATACTTTCGCCGTTAATGATCGCCTGGACAATTTTTTTTACCCGATCTTCTTTTAGCTTATCCACCAGGCTGTCCAGGTGAGTATCCCGGCGCTGGATGAGTTGATTTTTGGCTTCATTAACATGTTCCACGCTTATCTTTTTCGAATAATCGTTTTTTAAAATTTTGTTGACAATCTGGTTGGCAAGCGCATTGACCAGCCAGGGTTGGCCCTGACTTAACCCGAAGATTTCCTCTTTCACATCTAAAGGAAAAGTCTGGCCGGTTTCAGCCGTATGTTTTTCGAGCAATTCAACAACTTCCGTCTGCGTAAAATTATTCAGAAAAATCGACTCTGCTTTTATATTGAATGGAGAAGCCGTTCCTAATGATTCACTATCAGCCCTGATACGCACTTTATAATCCCTGACATCTCTTAAGCCAACCAAAGCAACTGACGAAGGAAATCCTTGTGGCCGTGACTGGTAACCATCTCGAAGCTGTCGCAAAACAGAAATCAGTACATCGTCAAATAAGGCATCGATTTCATCAATTAACAGAACGATGGGGTGTTTTTGAGATTTACTCCAGGCTCTTAAATAATCATGGATGGTTTGTTTTGTTTTCGGTTCATTCGGTTGAAACCTGGTTTCTAATTGAATATCGGCCGCTTTAAAAATGCTTCGGCTTAAAAGTTCATTGGCATCTGCAACCGAAATACTTCGATAGCCGGCGCTTTCAAAGGATACGACAAGCGAAACATACTTTCCACCTGCATTTAACTTTCGAGCCAGTGCGTATAAAAAAGTAGTTTTCCCGGTTTGCCGGGGAGCATGCAGCGTGAAATAAAATTTTTTTTCAATGAGATCTTCTACCCCTGTTAACCGTTTTAAAGGATCAACCATATAATGATCCTCCGGAAAACAAAGACCGGCGGTATTAAAGAATTTTGGCATTTTATATTCCTTGACGCGTTCGTAAAAAGTCGAACCCACTGCCTTGAACCACAATATGTTGATGCAATTAATCATAGCTAACACTTCATATTGTGGTAGTAAAAATTATCTCGGACTTTTTACGAGACCGTCATTCCTTGATTTTTTTATATGAAATCACAGCTTATGCTATTACTTCCAAAAACTTTGTTATTTTAACAAAATTTATTAAGAATATTGGGAGTGCAATGCCTTTATGCATTGCAAACAGCGACGCATAAAGGCGTCGCACTCCAAATTCACTATACACAATTTGTTTGCAGCCTTGTGCTGCGTTAGAATAATTCTAATAATAAAGATAATAATTATTAGAATCAAGTGAAAAACAGGCGCCTGATAACGCTCGGTATTTTTATTTTTAAATTTTATAACCAAAAGCTTCCTTAATTCTGTTGTTTATAATTTTGCATATTCCGAGGGCGAAACACCAAACAACTCCCGAAACCGTTTTGCAAAATGAGAAATATTATTAAATCCCACCATGTAGGCGATTTCGGTTACATTGCCGGCTTTTTGTTTCAGCAATTGCGCGGCCCGCCGCAGCCGGACAATCCGCATAAAACCCAGCGCGGTTTGATCGGTTAACGCGGTTAATTTGCGATGCAGTTGACTGCGGCTCAAACCAATTTTCCGGGCCAGCGTTTCCGTACTAAAATCAGAATCAGCGATATGTTCATCCACAACCGAGATAGCTCGTTGGAGAAATTTTTCATCTGTGGAAGTGACCGCGATATCCTTTGGCCGCACGCTTACTTCCCGACGAAATCGCTCCCTTAACCTACGCCGCTGTTCAATCAAATTTTTAATACGTACCTTAAGTTCCCGGATATTAAAGGGCTTGGTGATATAGTCATCAGCGCCGGTTTCCAGACCCGCTAATTTGCTGTCGGTGG
>JBQVMC010000062.1:0-11545 GCA_052361145.1 Methanosarcinaceae archaeon | reverse complement strand
CCGCCTAACGGCGTTCGCATCGGTTTTTATTTCAATGTTTTTTGAAATAACACGAACTCATTTACACAACTATACAATACCCATTTTTCATTTCATATTCATGACGTGAGAACGTACCACACGCTTATACGCTGCTTTTATTATGAACTCATTAAACCAACCGCCTGCAACAAACACAAAGATGTAACAGCTAAATATATACGATATTTCAATGTCGGATCAATCCATCATCGGCGGCGCATCCTCTCATTACACTTTTTAATATATTCCGGATAAACGGATCATGGCAAAAAAGATTTACCTCAGAGGGGACATATTTTTCGATCGTGTCCTAAGTTGCGTGATCTCATAGGCTTTTGCCATAGTTCAAAGTCGCCACTGGCATTGATTCTGAGCAACACACTTAAAATCCACTTATAGTCCTGCAGCATAACGATTATTTACCTTCACGCATATTGTCAATAGTGATCTGGCGAACAGCTTTCTCTGTGATATGATGGTTCCCACACTATAATCTTCATAAGGTCGCACATCACTCTCTGGCTGATGTTCATAGAGACACTCCCATATTTTCTCATTAGAACCGGATTCCAAGTAAACCACCATCTTCCGTAGCATCGGTAAATCTGATTCTTATGGAATCATTGAATATTTTCTCAAAATTATCACTAAAGTCTGTAAAGGGAACCATATCTGAATTGATTGTGCAGATATATTGAAATCCTTTCTCTCTGGATTCCTTTTCTGCAAGTTCCAATGCTCTGGCAACCTGCCTCTCATCAACACCATCAAAGATCGTGCTGTCGTGGATAAGAAATCCGGGGCTATTCCTTTTTTTAGTTTCTAACTGATTGACCATAAGATCATAACAGAATATCTTCATATTTCCGATTCCATTACTACCGTCTCTTTTTATCTCAACATTGAATTTGTATCCTACATCAGTAATATCGATTGATAACAACCCCGGTTCCGAATAAAGAAAATCAGAATTATTATTGAAATATCTTATTGCTTGCTCCACAATTGCTTTTCTTTCTTCAAAATCTCTTCGTGTTTTTTGGAACACCTCCTGTTGTTTGATCTTTATTTCACTAATCCCCTTTTCAAATGTTTTTAGATTATTGATCCGATCGTTTATTTCTCCTAATTTTTGTTCAAGCTTTGTCAGCACTCTTTGTAGTTCATTGTATTCTTCAAGAGCTCCATGCTTTTGTAAAATCTTCAACAGTTCCGCTCTCTTCTCAGAAAGTGATGAAATCTGCTCATTCTGCATTTCAATTTCTCTTTGAATTTTTTTGATTTCATTCTCCAGATAACTTGTTCTGTTGGAGATTATCTGTTCGTGAAACTCTACCAGTTCATGCAATTTTACCTTTAATTTTTCAGGGAAAAACAGACCGGCTTCTTGATATATATTTTCAACTTTTTCAGAAGATACATCCTCTTCTTCAGAAATGCTTTTTTCATATGCCGTAAGTAGTTGAGCATTTGTAATCTTTTTATTCACGATTTTGTGAATCTTTTGTGTTAACGAATTTGCTTCTTTTTCAATGCAAAGATATTGGGGATGAACCTTAAAAGATGCTAAATCTGTTTTATATTTGACAATTTTTTCTTTTATCCCTATTTGTTCGGCCTCCAGTTCACCCAACGTTCCCATATATCCAGATAACAGGCCTTGTTTAGCAGCTTTCTTAAGTCCATCAAGAGTTTTTTTATGATCTTTAAGCAACTGGAATTGAGATGCATATTCCCAATTTAGTCCAAGAAGATATGCATTATTAACCTGAATGTCCCATTCTTGCTGTTGGGAATACTGTTTGAATGGTGTTAGAAATGCTCCCTTAGAACTTCTGATGTGGTATGATATCAAGGATCTGAATGTAGGGGAATAATCTCGTTGAATAGTCTCAAGAGACAAACCAAACATGATATCCCCCAATATCGCATTCCAATCAGATACTTTTAGGTAATGTCCTTCTTGATTACGTTCCGGTTTTATTGGCCAGGATGAGTAATCTCCTTCAACAAATATCTTCAGATGATTGGAAGTATTACGGGAAATTGTGACTTCTTTTCCCATCAAAGTCAGGTCAAGTGAAAACGTCCAGTTCTCCAGTTCTTTTTGCTTCAGAGGATTGCCTTTTTTAAAACTCGATCCAAGACAGAAATTAATAATTTCGATGAGTGTTGTCTTACCCAATCCATTTCTGGAATCCTTTTCGGAGGACTCGCTCGTCCGATCTGCCAGAATTACATTTAAGCCATTTTTAAATTCAACTGTTTTGAATGAAGGTTTATCACAGCGAACTGCTCTGATCATGTGTCACCCCTCCTTATTATTCCATCATCCATTTTTACCAATCCTATTAAGTATAAGAAATCCAGAGTGAGAACATATTTCTCAAAACTTCCAATTTCTTCACGGGTTCTTACGTTTTCCCATAGCGATGATGCGGTTTGCGGAGTATGGAGTTCAGCTATAATCAAGCTTCCAACACCGAGTAGTGTGTATTTCAGTTCTATCGTCTTGTTCGGATAGATCATCTCTCAAACACCTCGCATATCTCGAAATAGTATGTTAACACAGTAAGTGCCGCAGCTCGTTTTGAAAAATCACTTGAGTTATTGGACGCAAAATTCAGCATATCAAAAAATATCTCATCACCTGATAGTTTCTCCGTTTTCAATTTCAGATATTTTTCAACGAAACCATTCTTCAATCTTTCTGAGAATTCCGGGTCCAGATTCTTGTTCAAATAGTCTTTGACCTGTTCAACTCCGATCATACCTTTTGTGATTAGATTAGCAACTTTATTGGATAGATTATTTGTATTTGTTTAGCTCGCTAAATCAACATCAGTAAGCCCTGTGGTCAGATCTGAATTTGCGAATGATTGAATATTTAAAATTCAAAAACGATAACCAGCGCAACATTGTAATGAATTTATAGTTGATGCTGAATTCGATCAATATGGTCTCTTGATAGCGAATTCAGTATCTAAACAAATACAAATATTGAAACAAAAACCAGTGCGAACGCCGTTAGGCGGCACATTCCATTGCAACCAAACCCATCGATCATAGTTCATAGTCCACAACTTAAACATGGATTTCTCATATCTGCTAAAACGACACCGCTTAAAAACAATTTTGTTTTTTATGTCCGTGGTATGGAAACGTGCCGTTCCGCACGCGCACGAAGTCGCGCTGTTTTCATAATGAACTCGTTAAACCAATCGCTTGCCACCAAATATAAAGGTGTACTGACTCGGTGTATGTACAATACTTTTAGTGACAGGTCAATCCGTTATCGGAGGTACATTCCATCTTGGAAAAGATATCGACTAACGATTTAGATTATTCATTATAGTATATTATGGAAAATGCCGCCTGGCGGCGGTCGCATTGGTTTTCGATTCATATATATCTGAATTTTGCATTCAGTATATATGATATGTTAACACGTTGTAATAATAATAATAATAGCAATAATAATAAAACAGATGACAATCTTGCACAATATCATTATGATGGTATGACCAAAGCGATAATATTTAATTGATTGATACTCATTATATAATTCTTACAATATTGACTATTGGCAATATTTAGTTTACATTAATAAAATCATAGAGGACACAAAAATGCAGTACCATGCAGAAGTAACCATTGAACTTAAATCGGGGATGCTTGATCCGGAAGGTACAACAATAAAGCGGGCTCTGGGACATCTTGGATACCAGACAGAAAGTGTCACCACAGCAAAAAAATACATGATTAAACTTGATGCTGATTCAGCTGACAGTGCAAGGCAGATGGTTGAAGGAATGTGCCAGAAACTCATTGCAAACCCGATAATCCACAATTATACAATTGAACTCGGGGAATCCAGATGAAGATTGCTATAATCCGGTTTGGTGGCAGTAACTGCGATCTGGATGTGCTTCATGTGCTAAAGAATGTTGTAGGAATTGATGCTGAACTTGTGTGGTATAAAGAAGAAGACCTGAACCATTATGATGGTGCGATTATCCCGGGTGGTTTTTCATACGGAGATTACCTGCGTGCCGGTGCTATAGCTGCACGCACACCTATTATGGATGCAGTGAGAAAAATGGCATCTGAAGGAAAAACAATTATGGGAATATGCAACGGGTTCCAGATACTTACAGAATCAGGACTGTTGGATGGTGCGCTTACAACAAACAGGTATCCGAAATTTCGCTGTGAAAAAACATACCTTCGAGTTGAAAATACAAACACTCCATTCACATCCGGATTCAGGAAAGGAGAAGTTGTCAAAATACCAATTGCACACATGGAAGGTAACTTTTATGCAGATGAAAAAACACTTACCAGACTGAATGATAATCAGCAGGTTGTGTTCAGGTATACAGATATCAGCGGTAATGTAACCGATGATGTAAATCCGAACGGGTCACAAGAAAATATAGCAGGCATCATTAATAAAAACGGAAATGTGATTGGGCTCATGCCACATCCGGAGCGGGCATCTGAAGCAATATTGGGTTTAGAAGACGGAATCAGGATTTTCCAGTCAATGGTGCATTACATCGAAAACAGGAGATGATATGTTAGTCTTTTTGACAGTGATCACTTCTACACTTGTCCTCCAAAAGTTTTTGCAACTGAAACCTTGATATTGTTTAAGAATGAGTGAAAGTAACTTTTTGAACTCCAAGCCCAGTCACCCGATCACGCACGTTAATTAATGGCCAGATAGTAATTACTGTTTAATTATTATTACTATTATTATTACTATTATTATTATTATTATTATTATTATTATTATTATTATTATTATTATTATTATTATTATTAGTAGTAGTAGTAGTAGTAGTAGTAGTAGTAGTATTACTCCATATATCACTACTTGTTTCATGTCACCGTAGAATATTTCAGCTATGCAGCCACCGAAACGTCGAAATGTATGGCGCGGTTGGGAATTTTCAAAGCCATTTAAGTAGATTTACAGGGCAAAGTTTTGGTTGCTTGGTGATAGATAAATTTGAGCAAGGATGTACAGGATTATGACTATGTAGAGCCGGGTTGTTAGGATAATGCTAAATATTATTATCAATCAAATAAAGACATGAAAATATCATTAAAGATCGGACAGGTTATGGGGATACCAATCAAACTCCATATCACATTTCTGTTGATATTGCCATTGTTTGTATATATATTTGCAAACAACCCGGCACCTTATGGATTTAATAATATCAGTGCCGCATCAATAAGATATATCCTGTCATTTGTTACAACTATCTTGCTTTTTTCATCCGTATTGCTTCATGAGATCGGGCATTCGTATTTTGCCATAAAATATGGTGTCAGGATCGATAGCATCACATTGCTTTTGTTCGGCGGCGTGGCATCAATGGAAGAAATTCCAAGAAATCCTGTACAGGAAGCAAAAATGGCAATTGCCGGTCCTATGGTTAGTTTCACCATCGGTGCCTTCTGCCTGCTTTCAAGTATCATGTTTAATTCCTTGCAGCCATATTTTTCTGACACTTATATTTTTCGCATCATATGGTTAATAGGATACATAAATTTGGTCGTGGGTGTTTTCAACCTGCTTCCAGCATTTCCAATGGACGGAGGGCGGATCCTCCGGGCATGGTATGCAACAAGCATGCCATATGCAAAAGCGACCCAAAAAGCAGCGTATATAGGAAAGATGTTCGCGTTTATGATGGGAGTATTCGGTCTTTTAATGAGTCCGTGGCTTGTGCTGATTGCTTTCTTTATATATATAGGCGCATCAGAAGAAGAGCGCACAACTACAATGTCTATAATTTTAGAAAAAGTGCCGATCCGAAAGATTATGACAAGTGATATTATTTCAGTTCATCCATCAATGTCGATTGATGAACTTTCCACGTTGATGTTTGAAAAAAAACATATGGGATATCCTGTCATAGAGGATAAAAGTTTAAAAGGAATTGTTACTTTTACAGACGTGCATACTGTGCCAACGAAGGAACGTTTAAGTGTGTTGGTGTCAGATGTGATGACAAAAGATGTGGTTACCATATCAATTGATGCTGATGCTTCCAGGGCATTGAAACTTATTTCGATCAGAAATGTCGGAAGGCTTTTGGTCACTGATAACGATTCAATTGTTGGTATCTTATCTAGAACAGATCTTGTGCGGGCATTGCAGTTATTGAGCGAGTAATGCCAAATGGGAAAAAAACAGAATGGGCAAAAACATGGATACAGGCAATAAGATCACAGATTCACAGACTCAAAATCCGGAGTATGATTTCCATACAACCTCACAGTCATACTTTGTTGAAGATATTCCTGATCTTAAATCGACACCACAAGTACAAAATCCCCCATCCCAGATAATCATAGTAGGTACCGCACACGTATCAGAGAAAAGTGTTAACAAGGTTATCGAAACGATAGAGCGGGAAAAACCTGACATTGTTGCGGTTGAATTGTGCAAGGGAAGGTATGATGCGATAAAAGGCAAGGTAGGGGTTTCAAAGATTCCTATAAAAGACCTATTAAGTGAAGGCAAGGTCTATTTCTTTTTGGTCCACTGGCTGCTTGCATACGTGCAGAAAAAGATCGGTGATGATATGGGAGTGAAGCCGGGTGCCGAAATGATAGCTGCGATTAATGCAGCAGAGAACTCCGGCGCGAGTGTTGCACTGATAGACCGTGATATTCAGGTGACGCTCCAGCGATTCTGGGGTAAGATGCGACTTATTGAAAAACTGCGCATTGGTGGATCATTGATCGGTGCAGCGCTGGGATTTGGAGGTGGCACTAATATTGATATTGATCATATTACTGACCAAGATATGGTGACAGTTTTAACTGAGGAACTCAGGGGCATCGCACCCACCGCAGCCGAAGTATTAATCGATGAACGGGATGCCTATATTGCAGGAAATCTTGTTCGAGCAGCTGCTGGAGGTGGAAAGAAAATCGTTGCTGTTGTGGGGGCAGGGCATAGATCCGGTATTGAGAAATACCTCAAAGCCCCACAGACAATTCCTGCACCACGATTACTTATGAAAGTGCCAAAGAAACGATTTGGTGTCATGAAACTTATCGGGTTTGGGATTGTGGGTATCGCAATTGCGACGTTTGCAATGCTGATCCTTTCAGGCACGCCGCTAAAACTTTTGCTGATTGCATTTGGATGGTGGTTTATTATCAATGGTGTGTTAAGCGCCGCAGGTGCCATACTCGCGCGTGGACATCCGTATTCTGTGCTGACCGCATTCTTTGTGGCATGGCTCACATCCCTTAATCCAATGATGGCAGCTGGCTGGTTTGCAGGGCTTATGGAAGCAAAACAGCGAAACCCGACAACCGAAGATTTCAAGATGCTGGTTGAGGTCGAGACAACAGGTGAAATGATGAACAATCGTTTTTTCCGCGTGATACTGGTTGCCGCTTTTGCAAATATCGGAAGTATGATCGGAACGTTCCTTGGTGCTTATGTGATGATGCAGGTTGCAGGAATCGATCCAAGGGAAATTATAATTGCAGGGTTTGCGAATATTGGGTTTTAAGGATATTGGAGTCTTTTAAGAGACTTTTTATGTATCCCCTTCAAAAAGGATGGTAAAATGCATATCTGGATTTCAAAATCAAGTGGCCAAGCAGGCCTTCGATTTCAGAATAGTGCCAGTTACCCTATGATTTGAAGTGGATACCTTTTGATTTCAAAAAAGAGTCAGTTACCCTTAGATTTGAAGCGGATACCAAAAAAACTACATTTATTAGTTGTACACAATGTATGATTTTTTGTGGTTTGGATAAATATAACACAAAGTAAATACACGTATAATTCTACAAAAATTTTAAATAACATACAAGACTTTTCAATTAAAGGTGTTATTCAAATGGCAATTATAGACTTAGGACAAAAAATTCCTTATATGGATATAACTATCTTCCAGGTGTTGACAGCGATTATCATCCTGATCATTGGTTTGATATCTACAAAGGTAATCACATTTGCTTTTAAGAAGCAATTAAGGAACACAAAACTTCCGGATATTGTTGTAGAATTTTTAGCCAGATTCTTAAGCTCACTGCTTTATGTTATCGTAATATTGCTATCAGTGAGATCAGTGGGAATTGAAGTGGGTTCGATTGTGGTCGGCCTATCGGCAGTCATAGGTTTGATTTTGGGTTTTGGCCTGCAAGATACAATGACAAATATATTATCTGGCATCTGGTTGACTGCACTCAGACCTATTAATAAAGGCGACGTGATAGCAACTAATGGAGAAACGGGAACGGTTGATGCGGTCGGAATGATGGCAACCGAGATTTTATCATTTGATAATAAATTTATAACAATCCCAAATAGGCTCGTCTGGGGAAGCGTAATCGTTAATTATACGAGAATGCCAACCCGGAGAGTGGATGTTGATGTCGGTGTAAGTTATGGAACCGATCTGGACACGGCCATATCGATTGCAATGGATACTATGAAGAAACATTCGTTAGTTCTTGGAGACCCGGAATTTGTAGTAGTTGTAAAAGAGCTTGCAGACTCATCTGTAAACCTGCAACTCCGTGCCTGGTCAAAAACAGCGGATTACTGGATTGTCAAAGGTGAATTGACCAAAGGGATCTTTGAGGCATTCAATAGGGAAGGAATAAATATACCATTTCCACAGATGGATGTACACCTAAAGCAGCAGTGAAATGGACAGGGTAAAACAGCATCCGGATCCAGACGATTCTAAACATCAATTTTTATGGAATTTTTGTTGAGGATCGCTGTTTACTCACTTCCAAAGGACTCCCGTGCCATTATATTGCACCAGTGACAGTGGAGGTGCCCATTGATTTTTTTCAGCTGGTTTCAAGAAGGTATGAGAAGTGTTCTATGATTTATATTTCTAGTAAATCATATGGCAAGTGGGAGGAAATATTCCAATACCATATTATTGCTGCAGCGATCCTGGATAGGATATTACACCATTGTAAGACTGTTAACATAAAAGGGAAAGTTATAAGCTTAAAGAACGTAGGAAGCATGGTTTGGCGATTATGCAGAAGTAGGGATTGTTTTTGAAATTTGGGCAACATATTTATCATCTTAATGATAATAAGTACTTGAAAACAACATCAATGGTCATCTGTTAACGGGTTTGTTTAATTCAGTTGATGCAATTTTTTGAAATTTGAAAAATAGTGGTAATTTTCGTAACTATTCAATCATACATAAACGTTATTGTCAGACTGAATTGTACACAAATTGATAGTTGCATATAATTGTAAAACATCTTTGAAATCTATGGCCGTATACTCAGTATCAAAAACTAAATAATGTATCACCATTGACATAAATAATTGGATTTTCGCTATCGATATCCAGTATATAGGATGTCTGAATAGTTACAAATTTTCAATTAATAACCCATACAAAACACAGTTAACACAAACACAACGGATTTCATAGGTGAGCCCGACCTATGCAAATCCGTAAAATAAGTGTTCAATAACAAAAAACCCAAAACCGATGACGCATAAAAAATATATACAAGGTTACCACCATGGAAAAACAATTACTAAATGCAATTCTTGCACTAGGCCTGACTCACAAGGAAGCAGAGGCATATCATGCCCTTGTAACAAAAGGTATCATGACTGCTGAAGATATCAGCAAATTGATAAATGTCCAGCATCCGATAGTCTACAGGACACTTCAGGGACTCAATGACAAGGGATGGATCGATTCCACAACACAACGCCCGAAAACATACAGGGCAAAATTTCCAAAAACAACGGCCTGGAATGCAGGAAAAATCCGGATCAGGGTCATTGAAAGATCCATAGAACTTATTGACCAGGTGCTATCGCCGCAATATGATGAGAAACAGGAGATGCTGAGACAGGAAATATGGACTGTGCGTGGACAGGATAATATTATTAGGAAGATAAAAGAGATGGGAGAGCGGACTAAATCCGAGGTGTTCTCTAAGGTCACAGGTCCGATCGATGATTATACTTTTAATGAGATATTCACCAGTATCCCGCCTGCGGTATCACTGACAGTCCAGATTATGGGACCGCCGATCATTGGTATTGACCCGGAACTTGAGAAAAGGATCATGATACATCGCCCACATTTTGAAGGGAAATGCAGGATGTTCCCGATGGAATACCCTGACGCTAATGCGAAAGAGGAATTCTTAAAAAAAGTACATGGTTCCAGGTTTATTTCAATCCACCTGCTGTTTGACGAAAAGGAGGCGCTGTGGATCAATATTCCATACAGGGACAATATTGTTATCAGGGAAAAGGTCTGGGCGAACTGGATAATAGACCCGGATTATATCGATATCGTAAAAACCGGGGTATAAGATGCGCATAAGTGTTTTTTATACAGGTGAATTCGGAAGAAAGGTTATTGAAAATCTTGTGAATTCCAGTACGTTTTGTATATCCTGTGCAGACCTGTGTGACCACTGCCGCGAGAAGCGGGAATCCTATGGCAACCTGATCGTCGATATCCATGAATTGCCTGATAATCTTCCACAGTTTATTGAGGAGCCGATTGAATATATTCCACAGGCTATGGGAAAGTGCGACCTGATACTTGCAATAGGAATACATCCCGATCTTCTTACAACGCTTCCGCATATTGCAAAAACAACCGGCGCAGGTGCTGTTATTGTGCCAATCGAAGACCACAAGCTTGCACCTGCGGGAGTGATCAGGGAGGTAGGAGAGAAACTGAAAGAAGAAGGAATCGAATGCCAGTTTCCCAAACCTTTCTGTTCTCTTAGGAAAACTGGTGAAAAAATAATTGACGAGTTTGTTGACATGGGTTTTGGGAAACCGATATTAAGGATTAAACTAAACCCCGGGGGTGAGATATTCACACATGCCGAAGTAATTCGTGATGCACCCTGCGGCTCAACGTGGTTTGTTGCCAAGAAACTCAAGTGGTCTGATGTGAAGGATTACAAGGAAACGATTTCAGGTGCACATCATTCATATCCATGTACTGCAAGCATGGAACAGGATCCTCTTCTTGGAGATACGATACTGCATGAAGGTGGCTATATTATCAGGAAAAGTGTAGAAGATTGTATGGAAATCCCTTGAAATTTGACACTTTTTAATATATTCCGGATAAACGGATCATGGCAAAAACGATTCAATGCAGAGAGGACTTATTTTTACACCGCCGTTGACACTTGATCTCTGCGGTTTTCCAAACCATTCCAGAAGATAATAAAAAGTCTCTGAAATTGATGATCCGAAAGGGTACTTGAAGGAAAATTCCTGCATATTTCTATTTTGGCAACAATTGTCAGGTGATTTTTGACAAAAGACCAATCTGTTGCAGGCAGCACATCCTAAACATAATGAAAAAATGATATATAAGTCGGATTAATCCGGATTATATAATATACATCAAATATACTAAAATTTTACTACAAGAAAACGTATCCCCTTCAAAAAGGATGGTAAAATGCATATCTGGATTTCAAAATCAAGTGGCCAAGCAGGCCTTCGATTT
>JBQVMC010000061.1:0-11683 GCA_052361145.1 Methanosarcinaceae archaeon | reverse complement strand
CACTGAGGGGGGTCGAAGTTTGGTATGAAGGAGCTTTCATTAAACGATGGAAATATTGGGAACCTGTCATAGGTATTGCTGCGGGTTATGTGCTAAAAAAGTACTTGATATAGTACAATATTTCCAGAAGGACCATATTGAAAAAGCATTCAGATTTTTGAAAGGAAATGCTTGTTTATCACCTGTTAGATACCAGTTGCCAGGAAGGGTGGAAGTATATCTTTCAGTAATCAATTTTATAGCATATGAGTTGATTGCTGCTGTTTTATGGAAAATTGAAAAGTATAAACTTGATATAACTTATGAAAAATTAATACAAGATATATCTAAAATATATGAAGTGGAGTTGACATCGAAAAAAACCAAAATTCATCGATGGACACATGTGACAAAAGAGGTTGAGAAGACATTAAAACCATTCAATGTACTGTCCCTTCAAACCTAGTTACTAAATTCACCGATAGACAGGTTGAACGGTATATCCACCTTCATCAGATTCTTCGAGTTATATTGTAAATTCCATGTTTGATAATTGGATTTTTAATTATTTAAACTATGGGATAGAGAGATTTATTCCAAAAAGCGAATTGCTCTTTTTTAGCTTTGGGGAAAAGGCTTGATGCGCGCAAGGTTGCTGAAACACAGCTGAAGAATGTTACACATAATGTCCGAAGAATGGGATATCTTGAGATTATAGATGGCATTGTACTTCATTGGCAAAGAGGGTGATGGATAAATTTTGTCCCAAGGCCACGTTTTGGGAAAGAGTTATATAATGAAATTAACAATCAAGTAATTGTGTCCCCTTGGGGGGAATATATTTTTTATTAGCATTATTTACTCATTTTTTGACTATGAGGTATACTGATGGTTAATGATAAACATCTAAAAGGTACAACTACTGTAGGGATAATTTGCAGTGATGCTGTCATCCTGGCAACAGAGCAGCGAGCTACAATGGGGAATTTCATTGCAAGTAAGACAGCAAAGAAAGTATATCAAGTTGACGAACTTGTGGGCATGACAACTGCCGGTTCAGTCGGCGATGCGCAGCAAATTGTGCGCATCATAAGTGTAGAATTACAACTCTATAAAATGAGACACAAAGAATCCATGACAATTAAGGGGGTCACAACACTTCTTTCTAATCTGTTAAGTGGTCAGCGGTATTATCCTTTAATGGTGCAGCTTTTGATAGGCGGAGTTGATAAAAAAGGACCTTCCATATTTTCACTTGACGCTATTGGTGGAAATATCGAAGAGACAAGAGCAGTATCAACAGGTTCAGGTTCTCCAATGGCATATGGTGTACTGGAAGATCGCTATCAAGAAAACATGAGTGCAGAAGAAGGCATAGATCTTGCAATACGTGCCCTCCATAATGCCATAAAACGAGATTCAGCATCTGGCGAAGGTATTGATGTCGTAGTCATCACAAAGGACGGATACAAGCAAATGGACCCTGAATCTGTCAAAAAGATTCGCATGACACTCAATTAAGGTCAGTTTTAAGAACATACACTATTTATTTATATTTATAATTAGACAACAAAATTATATATTTCCATCACAACGGTGGTTTGTGGTGCAATATATTTTATAATTTTTTATTTTTTACTATAGGAAGGCTGTATTAAATGGCAATAGAAGACCTGTTATTTGACTTAAAAACAAAAATTGAGAACAAACTGCCACGCGGTCCCACGATATCAAGTGTTGAATTTGAGGGTCCGCAACTTGTTGTGTACACAGAGGAACCACGCAAATTCGCAGATGACGGGAGTATTGTAAGAAACCTTGCAAAAAGTCTTCGGACGCGTATAGTTGTGCGTCCGGATCCTAGTGTACTTTTGCCTCCGGAGGAGTCGATTGAAAAGATCAATGAAACGGTTCCAAAAGAAGCTGTTATTTCAAATCACTTTTTTTATCCGGATGTTGGTGAGGTAGTTATTGAAGCCGAAAAACCCGGGTTAGTTATCGGTAAACATGGTGAGACCTTAAGGGAGATCACAAAGAAGATCGGTTGGACTCCAAAGGCATCACGCACGCCACCTATCAAATCACGGACTGTTAAGAATATCCGTGAATTTATGAGAACCAATCACAAGGAGCGAAAGGAGATCTTAAAAATTGTTGGACGAAAGATCCACAGGGACTGTATGTCAAAGGATAAGTGGGTAAGGGTAACATCCCTTGGCGGATGCAAGGAAGTAGGAAGAAGCTGTTTTATCATCTCGACCCCGGAATCAAGGATAATGGTTGATTGTGGCGTGAATGTAGGTTCGGATGAACATATGACACCTTACCTCTATGTTCCTGAAGCATACCCCTTAAACCAGATCGATGCTGTCGTGCTCACGCATGCACACCTTGACCACCAGGGACTTGTGCCGTTGTTATTCAAATATGGATTTGATGGACCGATATACTGCACACCCCCCACGCGTGACCTGATGACACTTCTACAACTTGATTATATTGATGTTGCAGCAAAGGATGGAAAAAAGATACCATATGAATCTGCAAACGTTCGTGAAGCGCTCAAGCACACGATCACACTGGATTATGAAGAGGTGACTGATATTGCACCTGATGTTAAATTGACGTTTCATAATGCAGGTCACATACTAGGTTCTTCGATATCACATTTCCACATTGGTGACGGTTTGCATAATGTTGTTATTACCGGTGATTTCAAGTATGGTCCGACAAGACTCTTCGACCATGCAGTTAACAGGTTCCCGCGTGTTGAAAGCGTTATAATGGAATCTACATACGGCAAATCCAATGCCATCCAGCCATCTTTGAAAGAGGCTGAAAAACACTTGCAAAGGGTTATTAAAAAGACATTGGACAATAAGGGTGTCGTAGTTATCCCTGCATTTGCTGTTGGTAGGAGCCAGGAGGTTATGATCGTACTTGAGGATGCTATTCGAAAGGGTGTAATTGATAACGTACCTGTTTATCTTGATGGAATGATCTGGGAAGCGACTGCTATACATGCAACGTACCCGGAGTACCTGAACAATAATCTTCGTAAACTCATATTCCAAAAAGGCCGGAACCCGTTCCTTGTAGATTGTTTTAAACCGGTGGATTCAAATGAACTGCGCAATAAGATAATTGAAGAACCGCATCCTTGCGTTATACTTGCAACTTCAGGTATGATGAACGCCGGACCTGTTATTGAATATTTCAAGGCTTTTGCGCCGGGGGAAAACAATACTCTTGTTTTTGTTGGTTATCAGGCAGATGGAACAATGGGTCGCAGGATACAGAAAGGATGGAAAGAAATTCCAATGAATTCAAGGAATGGCGGTACTGAGATGATTAGTATGAATATGAATGTTGAAGTGGTTGATGGTTTCTCCGGACATTCTGACAGAAGACAACTCATGGAGTATATAAGAAAGATGCAGCCACGTCCGGAACGTGTGTTTACTGAGCATGGTGAGGAACGCTCATGCATTGATCTTGCAAGTTCGATCTACAAAAAATATAAGATCGATACGCGCGCGCTTACTAATCTTGAGACTATACGATTGGTGTGAGAAGATCTTAACAATTTAAGGGCTCGCGAGAAAATAATCCATCTTAATACCTGTCTTTGAAAGACAAATCCATTTCCAACTGTTGAACTTATTTATAGCCCCTGTTGTTAGCGTTTTACATGCTTTTTGCCCATTCCGCATTATTGCCACCAATGGCAAAAAAGATTACAGCAGAGGGGACTTCCTTTTCACTGCGTGCCTCGCGATCCCTACGGTTTTTAAAACCATTCCAGAAGATAATAAAGAGTCTCCTCCATGCACGGTTCGTGTCCCTAATCTACTGAACAGGTACTCTGACTTGACTTTCAAAGATGTAGTAAAAAACAATATCAAGCGACCCAATCACTGTATGGCCTAGCAAAACATAAACCCTTATGCTATCGATTTCGTTATCTATCCATAAATTCTCCCAAATTCAGCAAAGAGAACAATCTGGCTTGTTTTACGTCCATCTCTTCAACAATCATCTCAACTTTCCCACTTGCATTCTCCTGCACAAGAGCAAGACGTATGTCATTTAACTCTTCCACAAGCCGCTTAATGCTTAAGTCAAGGTGTTTGCATTTCCATGCCAAATACCTGTAGAAAAGCATACCCATGATACACAGAAAAATATGTGCCCTGATGTTGAAATCCGTATGGTGGTTAACTGGTCCGATCGAAATTAGAAGATTATCATTTAGCAATTTGAAATCATCCTCGACAAGATATTTTTGGTTGTAAGATTTTGCAATCTTCTTAGAATGCCATGTATGCAGATCAGTAAAGACTATAGTCTTTCCAAAACCAGCATAACGCATCCCTTCCTCCTTTTCCTTGATCCGGAACTCCAGAGTTGGTTTCTTCTTGCCTTTTGGTTTCCTGCCAACTTTATGTCCTATTATTGATCTGAAATCCTTTCGAATAATATCATTAACCTCCCTCTCCACGCTGCTTTTATCTCTTTCTTTTCCCCTGTTGCTCTGCAATCTTCTCTTCAGGTCCTCAAGCTTATTCAACATTTTTACTTTGCTGTCCTCATAACTTCTCTTCTGCTTTTTGTACGAAGCTTCACTATAGAGAACAATAGTAGTAAACTCCTTCTCAAACAATTGGTATTTTGTCCGGTAACCGTATATTTTGTTGTTTTGTGGGTTTGTATACAAATATTTATAATCATCAAGCGGCACCTTCAAAAGATCTTCTGCCTGGTTATGTTTTGCAGAAGCTATCACATGCATTTTTGATAACACCTTGTCAATATTTGTTTGAGAGTTATTACCCTTGTCAAAAACCAGAATCATGTCTTCAGTTGTTATTTTAAGATCGGTCAATCTTTTAATAATTATGTCCATCAATTCAGGGAATATCTTTGAATCATGTTTGTTCCCCTCGTAGACTTCATGCATGAATGGGACATTATCTTCTGATACGGCTAACCCCATGCATACTTGTTTCATGTGATTTCTGTACTGTTTGTTTTTCCCGTTTTGTGGCAGTTCTTCACCTTTTTTTATGTAGTTGAACCAGTTGGTTTCATCAAGAAAAAGCATTTGGGGAGTTAGACCTTTCTCGATAAGCACTCTGCAGAGATCGTCCTCTATTTTTTGACTGGTTTCATGATCTACATACTTGTAGTGATTCAAAAAGTTCTGACAGGTAAGTTTATGTGGAAACTTCCACAGTAAATTCAATGAGGATTTGTCAAACCATTTCTGCATGGCGTTTTCTGATAATGCTCCATCGCATCTTCCAATGATGTTTAAGAGGAGATATTCACCAACTGTCAGACCTTCGATTTTCTTTTTGTTGGTGTGTTTGTTTACGGTTTCAATGAAGTTCAGTTCCTCGGATATGGAAAGAAGGGCTGCTGTTTTTCCGTATTGGAAAGATTTTAGTTTGATGTGTGGCAATTCTGCTGCATTTTCTTTTAGTTCTACAATCTTTTTCGCAGTGCCAAGATACTTTTGCCATATTTGTTTGGGTTTTCCATCAACTCTTGCCATTTCAACGGCATACCAATAGATGTGACCTTTGATTATTTTCTTTTTCAATGATACCATGGTTCATAGTTAGGCTTACACCTTTATATACACATTGCTCTAAAATCCATGACGGTATAAGCAATAGTCTGATTTAAAAAGTTAGGCCATACATTGTGGAATTTAAAGATAAGCCTACTGCTTCCGATTTTCAGGAGAGATTTGTTGGGATTTTACGTTTCTTTGAAAATCAAGTCAAAGAAACCGAGTCGGTCAAACAGTTGTTTTTTTGTAGACGCTGCACATTTCGTATTGCCCCTTTTTCGGGACTACACAGTTTCTTACAAGTATACACAAAACCCTACAAATATTTTTCACTCCAAATCTGGGGGTACCGGACTCAATTTTAAAATATAAAGCCACATCGCACACTTGGTTTTCACAATCATAATGATGATTTGCATATATGCCGGTACGTATAAAGCATGTGCTGTCCGTTGCGTATGGAACCGGAAATGAAGATATTCATTGAACGCCCCTGAAATAATGACCTTTTGTATATTCCCGGGTCAGGTCTTTGCACGTCACAATGGTTTTTTTGCTATAACCAAAACACCTGTTAATCGCATCCCTATACAATTGTACAACCGTCTCAACATTTTCATCATCAATTGCCTTTGCATCTATCCTGATACTTGAAACACCGGTTCCAACGATCTTTGGAATATTGTCAAGCATACAGAGTACTTTTGAATTTAAAACATGCATCCTGCAATCAGCATCCATCTTAAGAGGGAATACATAATTTTTTTCATCCACAAGTTCAAAATCATTTTTATTACACGGCGCAGGACAAGCACCTTCATACATCCCACCAATGATACAGTGTTCCGTTTCCATTAGTTCCAGCCGTCCGTGCACGATGCATTCGGTTCCACCCGTTGGAGCGATCAGCCGTATCTCATCAAGTGTCAATTCGGGTGAGAGCACGATCATCCGTGCACCCTGTCCTTTCCAAAAATCAATTGAACTCCGGTTGAACACGTTAAAAGGACTATTTAGTATTACCTCAAGTCCAATCTCCTTTGCACGCTTGAATGTACCTGCATTTGACACCAAAACTCCATCCGCACCAAACGTTCCTGCCATGCGGAAAATGTCTTCGACCACATCCATCTTGCCATCCCTGATAATACGTGGCGTGTCGAAATATATTTGCCGTCCTGCCTCGTGTACATACCAGGTTGCATCTTTTAGATTCATTTTATTTTCACTGTGCCGAGATGTACTATCAAAATATATTACATCTGCACCGCCTGAAATTGCATTATGCACATCACCCAACGAATCAACATTCACGGCAAGTACTGGTTTTTTGGTTGAAATTTCCCCGGTTTTCGGGAATGAAACTATATTATTATATTCGGCATGCGGACTGCGTCTCCATTGTGATATCCTTTCTTCATTCAAACGGGATATGCCCTGCTTTCTGATATTATTTAGCAGGCTGACCGGAATAAATATGCCATCTTCAATTTTCACATCAATGGTGAATACATCAAAAACAGTGTTTCCGAGTTTCATCAACTGCTGTATGATTTGAGATCTGGTTGTGGACTTTTTGGTTGCCCGCTCAATAACATATTCCGATTCAAGCCGCACCGTGTTAAGATCTACATCAGCAATTACCAACTCAAACGGTTCACCCTCTATAGCTTTTGCTGTGATGTTAACCGGAATTTTCCTGATCGGAACATGGGATGTGAATGATTTCTCCAGTGATTTCATCAGTGTTTTGTCAAGTGTCTTATACACAGCACTGCCTGCGTGTACATTTGTCCCAAACGGAATGTCAATAACCGTGTCCGCACTGGCATGGTTTATAATCCTATTGTTTTTATACATGCGATAGACGATCTCCCCCGTTTCAATCGTACCTCCAATCGCAATCCCATCTCCTGTATTGAGCATTCCGGTAAGGTCTACGCGCATGCGCCTGGATTTTTGGTCATATCCGACAACTACTCCGATGGGTATTCCCCGATTATATGGTCGCTTGCGGCTCATCAGGCCTATGCGTGGCTTTCCCATGAAGTATGAAGACGTGAAACCGCGGTTAAAAAGTTGTAAAAGGCGCATTGATTCATCTTTTGTGACGTAGTATTTGGAAGGTTCTTCTACATACCTATCGATTAAGCGGCGATATATCCGAACAACACCTGCAATATATTCTGGTCGTTTCATACGACCTTCGATCTTAAATGAATCAATTCCGGCATCAATGAGTTGTGGAAGTATTCCGGTTGTGTTCAGGTCTTTTGGACTTAACAGGTAATCCCCCTCCGTTTTAACTGTGTGCCTGTTGGTACGCAGTTTATATTTTTTCCGGCATGGCTGGGCACAATATCCCCGATTTCCACTCCGCCCCCCGATGACACTGCTAAAAAGGCACTGACCTGAATAGGCTATACAAAGTGCACCGTGTATAAAAGTCTCAATCTCAATATTGATCACAGGGTTCTGTTTTATCCCAATTATTTCGTCAAGTGACATTTCCCTTGCAAGAACGACCCTTTTAACACCCAACTCACCAAAAAACTTCACTCCTTCACTGTTGTGTACCGTCATTTGGGTACTGGCATGGATAGGAAGTCCAATTGAAAGTTCATGCATCTTTAAAAGCAATCCGATATCCTGCACAATCACAGCATCGGCACCGTATTCATTCAGGGAATACAGGAAATCGACAGCATTGTCCATTTCAATATCTTTTATCAGGGTATTTACCGTTACGTATGCTTTGACTCCTCTTAGGTGTGCATAGTCAATGGCATCTATAATACCACTGGCTGTGAAATTGCTGGCAGATCCTCTGGCACTGAGCTTATCCGCTCCAAAATAGACTGCATCTGCACCGTTTTCCACGGCTGCTATCAGGGATTCCTTATTCCCTGCAGGAGCCAGCAATTCAGGTTTTGTACTCATGTTCTAAATTGTGCAGTGCCTTGGATATTATATAAAACAGATTGTTTGGTTTACAGGCACCTATGCCTCTCTATAAATTATTCTATCAAAAGTAGAATAATAGGAGTCAGTAATTCCTAACGTTTGACAATATAAAGTTTTATCAGGTAAACACAGATCAATAATACACCGAGATTGTAAAATGCTCTGAAGATCGAGACATACTCGTATTCAAGCCATGTCCTGATTATACTTTCCATTGAAAAATAAAGTTGGAATGTGGCTACAAATAATAGCAGCATGGCAATGATGAACACTCCTCTTTTAAAGTATTCTTCCATTGTAGGTTTTTCATCGGTCGTATCGATCATCTCCCTTTTCTCCTCTGCACCAGTATAACTGATAATATCGAAACAATGGCCAACAACATTCCAAATCCTCCCATTCCATCCTCTTCACTATATTCCATTCCCCCATCCATCAATTCCGTGGATAAAATAAACTCGCTGGTCTCGATATGCTTTGTCGTTACTTGTGTTCCGTTATCAATCGTCATTTTCGGTTTGAGCTGCACATAATCTTCCCCTCGTTTGACAATGGTATCATTGTTCCATATAAGCACTTCAATAACGTAATTATATTGATCCGGAACTGTCAGGTTAACACTTTTTATAATTGTAGTTTCGGGCTTTATCAAACCTGTTTCTACCCACACTTTATCAGCAAGCAGGCGTGCATCCATTTCCCGCGCCTTGATAAGCATCTCATAGTTTTCACTTGTGTCAGTACCTTCATTTGTAAGATACAGGTCACTTTGTATTACAACCCTGCTGCCATTAACTTCCCGCACAAGAAAATCCATTCCTGCAACTTCAACACCGATATCCTGCACATCTGCCGGCAGGTTTTCCAGATTATATATCGTAATTTCCCCGATGTTCTTTTTCTTTTTTTCTTCAAATAAAACAGAAACAATCCGGTATCCGCCTTCTTTTTGCAATTCGAGTGATTGGATAATGCTCACGGTATCACCTTTATTGATGATGCCAATATCATCCTGTGTCTGCATAACAAGCAAACCGGTTCTTGTGCTGAATGCTTTTAGAAGAAGCGACGTGTTCTTGCTTGAATCACCATAATAATTCTCGACATAGGTTGTGACACTAATATCTACAAAAGCACTTTTAACCTCTTTTGCAGATATGTCCATGTTTGCAATTCTAAGCTGGCTCTCATCTTCAAAATTTCGAAGGCATCCACTTGATGCAGTGAATACCAGTAAGATAAATGCTAATGTCAATATTTGGGTTATAATTGGTTTATACCCGATCAAAATACCACTCTCAATTTAGTATTAGGTGAGACAGTATTTATAATTATTTACGATAATTCAATACTTTTACCATTCATCATTATTAAACATTACCAATACTTAAGATTTTCGTTGTTTGGCTAAACATCTGCTGAATTAAAATCCGCCCTGATTTTTGCGATAGTGTCCTCTCCAACAAATACTTTTAGTTAAATTAGCCCATTTTTCACCTCTAAATATGTATTCTGTGGAGTATGGTCTTTCACCCAGGATCCCACATTAGCAACATTTTCATTTGTATTAATAAATTATTTATGGGTGTGCACAAAATGGAAATTAAAGTTTCTCCTTTTTCAATTTCATCGAATTCATTTACACTCTTTGTATCCTAAATCACATCCGAAACTACAATTATTGTCATATTTCTCATCTCTTAATTATGCTTTATATGCGACTCTGCAAGTATAATTTAAAATCATTCTGTAATAGGACCTATGCAGCAGAATAAATTGATAATTAAAAGTCACAAAAAGTTTACACGATTTAGTATATCATTCTTTAAGTCACATCTACGTCACCCAGCAACGAACTACAAGCATCCGTGGAACTTGGAGGTTGGGTGAGTGTAAAGACATTTGGTTATTATTGCAGACCTAATACCTATGTGGAAAGGATCAATGCATAGCACAGTGTTTTAACATGATATCCATTAATGTTGCTACTGAAATCGATTTCAGATTAACTATTGTCTTTTTATTTAGGGCTCTCAAAACATCGATTTGCTATATAATATGACAAAGTCAAAATCCGAGTAAACATGAACGTAGGGAGGGTTTTCTTGAAAAATCATCAATTGAATAAAAACGCATGAATTAAATTATCCTTTTTGCTAAAACCATCAAAAGAACTCCACAGTATCTTGAATTTTAAAATGTTAATATCTCAACCCTCATCCATGTGAAATATTTATTTAATCATCCACCAAGTGAAAATCCAATGATGGCAATGTAGGGCATAAATAAAAAAATAGGCGATATTATACCGCCCTACCACATTCCTTTGATGATACCACGAACCTCACCCAGTAGTGCTCTATGTCTTTTTATTTCTACATCATCACCCTCAAAGGATTCGATTTTGTTACCTATTCGTTCATCCATTTCATCTTTTGTGACTGAAGCGGATTTCATAATTGTGGCAACAGCCAGCTCTATATCTTTCTCGGGTATATCGAGTTTTCGTGCTTCCCTTAATAACGGCGGCACAACAGATCTGACGCATTGGTGGAATGTAGGCGCCATCAGGTTTACACAGGCCTCTTTATCGCAGTTAACAATGACCATGGCCCTATCGGTATCATCGTTGCTACCATTATAGCAAATACTTGCCCGAACTATGTAGCAACCTGGTGGAACTTTAACCTCTGCATGACCACAATTTAGCTGTATTTTCTCATAATTTTCATCACACCATTTAAGCACGCGCCCATCGCATGTCTTGATAGTCACGTGTCCTCTTGCTTCAATCACTTTGCAGTGCTTGCCTCTAATCCATATGTTAAGTCTTCCAAATCCCATTGTTCTTTCTCCTTTGTAGCAATAGTGCTTTTGGGCACCATCTTAATTTATAGTTACAAACCAAGACTCCCACTTTAGGAATATTTTCTCACTTTAGGAATATTCTCCCACTTTAGGAATATTCTCTCACTTTAGGAATATTCTCCCACTTTAGGAATATTCTCCCACTTTAGGAATATTCTCCCACTTTAGGAATATTCTCTCACTTTAGGAATATTCTCCCACTTTAGGAATATTCTCCCACTTTAGGAATATTCTCCCACTTTAGGAATATTCTCTCACTTTAGGAATATTCTCCCACTTTAGGAATATTCTCCC
>JBQVMC010000060.1:0-11983 GCA_052361145.1 Methanosarcinaceae archaeon | reverse complement strand
TTGATAGTTGCATATAATTGTAAGACGTCTTTGAAATCGATAGACATTGGCTCAGTGTCAAAAACTAAGTAATGTATAATCATTGACATGAATAAGTGGATTTTCGCTATCGTCAGCCAGTGTTGAGGATGGCTGAATAGTTACAAAGATAAAGAGAATGGCAGTACTTGGGCGATTGTTACATACAAAGAACCCGGGAGATCGTAGTAATAGTTGTAATGTCTTACAAGCCTGTAAATTATCACAGGTTTTGAAGTGATTTAACACAAATACAGGTCTTTGTCCGGCAACCAAACACTTATTACCAAATCAGTCTTTACTACTAATCTATCAGGAGCTTTATGGTATTGGCATTTTTCAAACACGGTACCTGAAAATCGATCATATTTTTAATAGTTTGGTGATCTAATTGAATACACGAAACAAAATATCCAGAATTGAAAAAGAGAAGATGAAAGTGAAGGAAAAACTGAATGCTGATGATAAGACCATTCAGAGAAATGATTCGAGGATGTTAAGCACCACAGGCACAATGGATGTCAGACCTGTCAATTTGAAAGCTAAAATATCGGAACATGAAGGAGATATTATGACAGTTGCTACTAAAGACGTGGTAACGGTTCCTCCGACAACAACGATAATGGGTGCAATAAAAACCATGACAAGCAAAGGGTTTCGCCGTGTTCCTATAACAGATGCCGGCACTAATCGCCTTGAAGGGGTGGTCACATCCGTTGATGTTATTGACTTTTTAGGTGGTGGGGATAAGAACCTTCTTGTTGAGAAACGGTTCAAAGGCAACCTTCTTGCAGCCATTAATGCAGATGTTCGTGAAATTATGCGGCATAATGTTTCACACCTGATGGAAGATGCGAAAATATCTGATGCGCTTACTATGATGAATGAAGAGAAAACCGGCGGTCTTACTATATTAAGCAAAGACGGACGTGTGCGTGCTATCTGTACGGAAAAGGATTTTGTTAAACTTGTTGCAGGTATACATGCCAACAAATCGATTGGCGAGTATATGAGCAAAGATGTAAAAACTGCTCCGGCAAATACAACGATTTTCGATGCTACAAAGATTATGGTAAGTGAAGGATTCAGGAGACTTCCGGTTGTAAAAGACAGTATACTCATTGGTGTAGTCACTGCTTCTGATATTATGAATTTTATGGGAAGCGGGAATGCATTCAATAAACTGGTGACAGGAAACATACACGAGGCATTCGATGCTCCGGTAAGTTCACTTACCTCAAAGGACGTTGTGTGGGCATCGTCCGATCTGGACATCGGAGAGGCTGCAAAAATCATGATCAAGAAAAATGTTGGCTCCATTCCAATAATTGATAATGGAATTCTTTGTGGCATACTCACAGAGCGCGATGTTGTCCGTTCGATATTCGAATAGGCCAGCAAATGTTAGTTCAAACAAGTTGCAAGTTTATTCCTAGAACACACAAGAAAATACCCTGCGGTTGTATTTACTTGTAGTAATAAAATTAAAGTTCATATACAACGAGAAAACACTCATTTTGTTCATATTTAATTGAAGTACACCTTGTAATTGTTTACAAAATCAAAAAAAGGGAGGATTAGAATGAATGTGGAAGATATTATGAGTTCCCCGGTCTATGTAATTGCACCGGATGAACCCATATCTCATGCAAGGAATTTAATGTTAAAACACAAGATCGGTTCTGTTGTTGTTGCTAATAATGATGATATGATTGGCATTGTCACCAAATCCGATCTTGGAAAGCGAATGGCACAGGCAGAACCTATTTGGAAGAGACGCCCTATTGATAAGGTACCTATTAACCTGGTGATGACCGAATCCCCGATAACGATCTATCCGGAAGCTTCGATCAAACAGGCTGCTAATATTATGATTGAAAACAGGATAAACAACATTCCTGTTATAAAAAACTCTGTTGTTGGTATAGTAACAAAAAAAGATATTATAAAATATGTATCAGAGCAACCACTTGATATAAAAGTTTCCGAACTGATGAACGAAGGTACCATATTTGTTCACAGGCATCATACGATAAACCATGTCGTAGATGAGATGGAAAAAAACGGGATTAGTAGGATTATTGTGATAGATGACGCTGAAGAGGCTGTTGGTATAATATCTACAACCAATCTTGCACTAAGCGCCCTGACAGACAATGAGGGAAATATTTCAACCAAGAGTATCAAGATGGCAAGGCGTCCGAACCAGGGCGGCCAGAAAACCTATCGTTATATAAAAGAAGTTCCGCTTGTTGCAGAAGATATTATGTCCGGACCGGTCATGACAATAGCCAGTGATGATACAGTTGTTAATGCGGCAAAGATCATGATCAAAGAGAATATAACTGCATTGCCTGTTAATCAGGATAACGAGATCATTGGAATGATCAGTAGAAGTGATGTCATAAAAGCAGTATAAAGATTGAATGAATGTTGTGAAATATTATTGGATGCAAGAGGTAAGAACTATGCAAATAAAAGATATTATGGTACAGCCACATACCATTGATAAGTCAGATACGATATCCCATGCATTGGATATAATGGATAAAAAAAATACGCGCCGTTTGCTTGTTAAGCATGATGGCAATCTTATCGGTGTCCTGACAATGCGAAATCTGACAAAAGAGCTTGGAACACGTAAAAAAGGGGCAAAACCTGCATCATCATTGCACGTTGCGACCGCCGTGTCTGATAATTATATAAGGGTCCTATCTGACACAAAAGTAAGTGATGTTGTCACCCTGATGAAGAAAAACAATGGTGTAGTAATGGCCAGCGAAAATGATGAAATTGTTGGATGGGTGACTCCGAATGAACTGATGAAAAGCAACCATTTTGGTGGATATGCAGCAGAAATTATGCAAAAAGACCCGATAACTGCAAGTCCTGGTGACCGCGTGAGTCATATCAGGCACCTGATCCTTGATAACAATATCGGAAGACTGCCTGTTGTAGAAAGCGGAAAACTTGTCGGGATCGTTACCGAAAAAGATGTCGCAAAAGCAATGCGTGCTTTCAGGGATGTTGTTTCTGGAAACCAACAGGATTCCAGAATCAAAAATCTCATTGTCGAGGATATTATGACAAGAGGCGTAAAAACAACAAATACTAACACTCCGGTAACTGATGTTGTCAGTATGATGATTACGGACAATATCGGTGGTGTGCCTGTGCTTAACCTTGATGGTGAAATGGTAGGGTTTATCACAAGAAGAAGTGTTGTAAATGCCATGGTGGAGTAAGTATAAAGTAAAATCTTGTAATTGAAACGGGAAACAAAACGCACTATCTAAAACATGAAAGCCGAATCAGATGTTTCAGGCATTAAATTGGATATTGAAAGTGCGGCAGGATATCTTAACATGTCGCAGTCCAGACTAAGTGGACTGCTGGATAGGCGAATACTTTCACAAATTTGGAATCGTAGTTCAAGTGATGTAACGGGCGAACACCAGCAATTGTTCAGGTTTGATAAAAGTGTCTCAAAGATTGAGCATGGAAGTGTATTGTACCAAAAGGATGGCTCGTTCGAGTTGATACGCGGTTTTCCCAAGATACAAAGAGCAATGCTACTTTATCCTGCATTAAAAAGACATTTCTCGAATATCGAAACAGTAGCTGTTGAAGAA
The DNA here is from genome assembly GCA_052361145.1 of Methanosarcinaceae archaeon. Taxonomy (GTDB): domain Archaea; phylum Halobacteriota; class Methanosarcinia; order Methanosarcinales; family Methanosarcinaceae; genus Methanovorans. The sequence goes on along the minus strand of JBQVMC010000060.1, from coordinate 8,333 downwards.
AAGATGAATGGTTACAATGTGCGTGTGGCTGATATTGGAGGGAAGATTTTAGCATTCACACGAGGCGGGCTTGTTTGTCCGTATTCAACCGAGCGTGCAGGGCAAATTTTAGAACGCAAATTTTTCGATGATCATCCAAACCTTATACTATGCGGTGAGATGGCAGGTCCTGATAATCCTTATGTTCCAAAGGACATCTATGGAGTTGACTCTCTTGATTTTTTTGTGTTTGATATCAGGCACAAGGGCAGTGGTGCACCTTATCCCCTACAAGAGCGCAGGAAACTTGCAGGTAAATACGGATTCAGGCAGGTGAAATTTTTTGGTGAGTTTTCGCTCAATGTGGCACCGGATGAGATTACAAAAATAATCAAGAAACTTGGGAGGATCCAGCATGAGGGTGTTGTTATCAAGGACCCGCAGATGATGCTCAATCCAATCAAATATACATGTTCACAAAGCAACTGTGCAGACCTGCGGCACGCCTTTAAATTCTACAACGACACAGGACAGAGTTATTTTTTTTCAAGGGTCGTGCGCGAAGGTTTTCAATCGGTTGAATGGGACGAGGATGACGAAGAACTGCAAAAACGCTGCCTCCAACTTGGGGAGAGTATACTGCGACCTATGATAAAATCGATAAAACAGGTAAGGGATGGCACACGTATTGATGATGATGTGCAGATACGGGTTAAACATTTGAATACTATTTCAACGTATAAGGATTTTCTTCAAAGGCTTGGTGTGGATGCTGTTTTTGGAACACCGCAGCGTATCGGGGATGAGTATCTCGTAAAGATCAAAAAGTTCAACCAGAGTACCAATGATAAAACTGAGTCGATTTGCAAAGGTGAATTGTGGTAATGGTATTTGTAAAAAATCTAATCGAAAGTATGGTTATTCGTAAGTACTGTTTAAATAAAAATGACGGGAAAGATAGGTACATAAAATGAGTGATGAAATCAGAATTGGAATTATAATATGCGATCGCTATCGGGGATGTGCCGGAGGCAAATGTTTAAGGGCACTAAACAACAGGGAGGGTGCATTCAGCAATTATAGATATAAAGATAAAGATATAAAATTGGTTGGATATACTGCATGTGGTGGTTGCCCTGGTGGAAATATCGAATATGCTCCTGAAGAAATGAAGAAGAACGGAGTGGATGTGATACACCTTGCCACAGGTCTTATTGTCGGATATCCACCATGTCCACGCATAACCCAATTTAGAGATGTTATCAAAACAAAGTATGGGCTTGATGTTATTATCGGTACGCATCCAATTCCCCAGAACTACTATGATATACACACAGCACTCGGGACATGGAAATCTCCAAAATGGAAAGAAATTATCCAACCGACACTTGCGGATGAAGAGACACGTTTGTTGTACGATTGATATTAAAGTGGGTCAATTTCGGGCGGGAATTATCAGTTTTAGTTCCATATCGATAAATCCAATTTGCGCAACTATTTTATACAGTTATAATGATACACAATTAGGTGGTAAGGTGGTAAGGTGGTAAGGTGGTAAGGCTCATAATATCAAGTACACAAAAAACAAAATGCTCAAGGCCAGTTGCACTTTACACCGCTTGGATCAAAACAGCGGTTGCATGAAACACATGAAACCTGTTCGATCTCATTGCTTTTCAGTTTTTTTATCAGTTCAGGCTCACGGATAAATGGCCGGCTCATGGAGATCATATCAGCATATCCATCGCTCACCAGTGATTCCATTATGGATTTTGAACGTATTCCCCCAACAAGTATGATGGGAATATCCACAGCCTCTTTGATTGCCTTTGAGTATTGCTTGAAATAAGCTTCTTTTTCAGGTTTATCAATGTCCGGACGTGCCATCACATCCCCTGCTTCGGAAATACCTCCGCTGACTTCAATTGCACAAATACCACTTTGCTCAAGTATCTTTGCGATCTCAACACATTCAGGTGCATCCAGTCCTATTTTTCCAGATATTTCATCAAATCCATCAGTGGCATTTAACTTGACCATGACAGGAAAATCATCACCTATCACCTGGCGAATACGTTTGATAATATCCACGATTATTTGTGTTCGTTTCTCAACCGACCCGCCCCACCTGTCGTTTCGATGGTTAGTGTAAGAAGATATAAAATTGCTGAGCAGGAATCCATGTGCACAGTGCAGTTGTACACCATCAAACCCCGCTTCTTTTGCCCGTCTGGCTGCATCTGCGAAATCCCCTATGGTTTCAAGTATGTCGGCTTCTGTCATTTCCATGGGTGTAATGCCGGATGATGAGTCCGTTACAGCCGAAGGTGCAAGTAGAATTGGATTTTGTGATGTGGGTTTTGCCTGACGCCCGCCATGTACGATCTGGGCGATTATTTTGCTTTTGTACTTGTGCACTCTTGATATTATTTCACGGTAAGGTTCAATGAAACTGTCATCATATATTCCCTGCTGATTATCGCTGCTTCTTCCGCGAGGGTTCACATAGGAATAGCCTGTAATAATAAGCCCGACATCATTCCTTGCAAGTTCTTCGTACATATCACCAATGACAGGCGTGGGTCGGCCGTCATCGTCTGCGAGCCATTCATGGGTTGCTGAGCGAACGAATCGATTCGGGATATCAAGATTATCTATTTTTATAGGTTCAAAGATCATATTGTATCACTGTATAACACTAAACAGGCACGGTTTATATTCCTTTCTTTCTCCCGAAACATGAATATATAGAGAATAAGCAGCATTACAGCGTGTTTAGCACAAGTATTGCTATTAACCAACATTTCCGGTCGTTTCGGGCTGCTTTTTACAGTGCGATGGTATCCGCTTCAAATCTAAGGATAACTGACTAAATTTTGAAATCGAAAGATGCTTTTAGCACTTGGTTTAGATAATCCGAATATCATTTTACTCTGGTTTTTGAAGTGGATATGTGCAATGCCTATCTGGATCAGTTCCCAGAATATCACCGCCAGAAAACATTTAAAAAGTTTTTGACCAAACTCCATACTGATAAATAATATCAAACACATGGTGAAACCCTGCAATAAAATAATAAGAGAAATACCAATTATGAAAATAATAGCTTTTGTAGGAATGCCGGCATCCGGTAAATCCGAGGCTGGCAGGGTTGCAGAAGACAAAGGTATCTATGTAATCAACATGGGCGATGTCATTCGTAAAGAGGTAATGCGAAGAGGACTTGAACCCACAGACGCAAACACCGGAAGCGTTGGAACTAGCCTGAGGAAAAATGAAGGTATGGATGCTGTGGCAAAGTACTGTGTCCCTATAATAATCAATTCAGGTACGGACATGGTAGTAATTGATGGAGTGCGTGGAATTGCAGAGGTTGAATTCTTTAAGCAGGAATTCGGGGAAGATTTTATGCTTGTGAATATAGATTCACCAATCCGGATACGCCTTGAACGTGTAAAAGCACGTGGACGAAGCGATGATATGACCAACATCGATGCCCTGCGCATCAGGGACGAGCGTGAACTTGGCTGGGGTATGAGCGAGGCTATTGAAGCAGCTGATATCACCATTCTAAACGCAGCAGGACTTGAAGAATTCAAGCACAGTATCGTAGAACTTTTGGAGCAAATCCATGATAAAAGTTGAAGTTTCAGCCATCATCAATCCCACAGAAGATGCTGAGCGCGTGAGTGTTGCTGTTTCTAACATGTTCAAGGGACTTTTGACCGAAGTAGACAAATCCACACCTAAACCACGCGTGGTCGGACATGGAAATATCAAATCCCTATTTACAATTCACGATTTTCTCAGGCAGGAGCGGCTGCTGGACACTGCCCGCACGCAATTGAACAAAGGTCACTCGATTGATGGTCTTTCCACTCATCTTATGCTTAACAAACAGGTGGCTACAGTAAACCGCCTGAACTTTCCAGCAATAGAAGAGCCACTCGGTTCCATTCACGTCTCCATTTATGCAAGTTTGGGAGAAGAACTTGGCAGGTTCATAGACTGGCTTGCTCCAAAAACAGAAAATGGCGAGCCTCTTATTGAGATCGATGTGAAAGATATATGAAACATACAAAACTAAATCATATAATATCCAGGATTATGGAGGTCATATCTTATGAAACTAAAAAGGACAAGTTTCTCATCACGCGCAGTTATTGATGATCCTTTTAGCTGGGCGTATGAACTTGAAGACTGCGGTTACACAGGATGGGAGATCGTACAGGAAGGCAACCAGTGCCTGACCAGTAAGTCAATAATACATATACAGGATATTTGTGACACCACCGATCTGGAACTTACCCTTCATCTTCCCTTCTCAGACATGAACCTTGCAAGCCTGAACACCGGAATACACAATGAAGTACTGCATCAAATGGAGGATTACCTGACTCTTGCTTCTGGTTTTGTAGAACTTGCAGTCGTCCACCCAGGTTACCTCTCACCTTACGGTGCACAATTGCCTGACCTTGCATGGCAGGCCAATATTAATTCCCTGCAATTTCTTTGTGACTTTGCCGCAGATTATGGGATTATGATCACAGTTGAGAACATGCCCGAGGTTCCCATGGTATTCGGAAAATATCCACAGGAGATGCTACGCATGGTTGAAGAGACAAAACGCGATAATGCAGGACTGACCCTTGATATTGGTCATGCAAATACCATGGGCACAGAGATCATGGACGATTTCCTGAAAATGTACAAAAGCAGGATATCGCATGTTCATCTGCACGATAATATGGGTAAAAAAGACGAACACCTGCCTCTTGGCAGGGGTAATATTGACTGGAAACAAGTGCTGAATAGTTTGTCAGGTTACAAAGGCAGGTTCGTAACAGAAGTTAATTGTCTGGAAGAAGGTGTGGAAAGTCTTGCGTTTTTGAAAAGTTTATGAGGGTTAAAAGTAGTTGACTTTAATTATCGCCCCTTATGTTAGCGTTCTATAATCATCGAAATCCATCTTCTACCTTGAACACCCTGTCGTTCTCCCGAACAACCTTATTCACTCCCAGCCCGATTTCCTGTCCCTGCAAAGCCTCTTTGACAGCCTTCCTTTCAACGATCAAAGATTCCACTTTCTGTTCAAGGTATGTGGTGTACCCCTCGATAATGATATTATCTCCTAAAACCAATCCCTGCTCCATCAATCTCACAGCCGCTGCATTTTGCTTTGGATAATAGTTGGTTACCACGCCGACAGCCTGCCGCCTAATAGGGGATGCGTTCATATTATGCTCATATGCCAATCCTTCAGGTCCAGGCACGCCAAAATAGAAACCCGTGGAAAATCCCCGGTTATATTCAAGCGCCATTTGTTCTTTTAATTCCTGTGCATAGCCTGTTGTATATGAGCCGTCCTGGCACATGTCCAGTGCTTCTCTATAACATCGGGACACAGTGGTCGTATAACCCGGATTTCGCAACCTGCCTTCTACCTTAAAAGCATTGATCCCTGCCTCGATAAGTTCAGGTAGGTACCCTATCATGCAAAGATCTTTGGCACTGAGCAGGTACTTGCCTTTAAGGCCAATCTCCCCACAATTTTCCCCGTACAAAGTCCACTCCCACCTACACGGCTGGGAACATTCCCCGCAATTGCCGGATTTTCCGAGCAGGTATGCCGAAAGGTAGCATCGCCCGGATATTGCCTGGCACATGGCACCGTGTACAAACACTTCAAGTTCCATGTCAGTATCCTGCCTGATCTTTTTTATTTGTCCAAGGGATAACTCCCGTGATAACACCACGCGACTGGCACCGAATGACTGGTAGAAATTGGCAGTATCGGCATTGGAAACATTTGCCTGTGTTGAGATGTGCACTCTTAAACCATTATCCACTGCTCTTATAATAATAGCAGGATCCCATGCAATAATCGCATCTACGCCTGCACTTGATGCTGTTTCTATAATACCTTTCAAAGCCGGAATGTCATCGGGATAGATAACGCTGTTCACGGCAAGGTAGGCATGCAATCCATGATCATGCACCTGTTCCACAAAAACATTGAGGTTATCTGATGTAATATCTTTCGCCCTTGACCGCAGACTGAAACTGTCCAGCGAAAAATAGACTGCATCTGCGTTATCCTTGCATACCGAAAGGGCAGCAGGATTCTTAACTCCAATGACAAGTTCGGGAATTTTGGCAGGATCAGGTTTGCTTTTGTTCATGATGGTTCATGGGAATGAGAGGTTAAAACATTTATGTGATGCTTATGTGTCAATATCAGTGTCAACACAACTGTTTTTTGATACTATATATCAATACCATATTAAACAAACACATCATTTCTTTAATATTCTTACAATAATAATCAACCCGATGGCATTTATCAACAAAATTAAAAATCCTCCAATCAGGTACCGTGTGTTCCAAGAAACTCCATTATTCTCGGATGTTACAGTTTGTGACTTAAATTCGATCATCATATCTTTAACTGCAAATACTTCCTGCTCCATAAATTCATTTTTTACAACAGGCGAATCAATATTGTCCGGATCATTCATACGCACAATATAGTTTGTCCCCGGCTCAATTCCAATAAATAGGTATTTATCATCACCGGATGCAGATGCAATGGTCATCCCGTCGTGCACCAGTTCCACACCACTTGAAAACGGCATGTCAACTTTTATATTCACGTAATCTTTCAGCCCGATATCATTCCCATCTGCAAATCGTAATCCATTCGGTATGTTCAATATACCAAGAATTGTCGGAGCAATGTCTTCCTGCCCGAATTTACCATCGATCACCGCTTTTTTCACATTAGGCGCATGTACAATAAACGGTATCATCTGCGCTTCGGAGGTGACCGCATATTTTTCAGACTGGTGGCCTCCACGGGTATTGTCTGCTGCAAATGCCATCCCATGGTCTGCTGTAAGTATAAATGCAAGGTTATTTTCAATGCATAGTTCAAACAGTATCATGATGGCAGGATCTATCCCTTCAATGTTTTCAATGTAACCGCTGTTTCTCCGGTAGTGCCCGGAACTGTCAATCGCACCTGCATTTATAGTAAGTATATATTTTTGTTCGGGCGCACTTTCATTCATAGATATGATGATGTCACCGGCAGTATCAAGCGCCCACCTATTGTATGCATCATATTGTTCACCGGAACTTTTCGGATATTGGCTAACATAATCATACGCTTCCACAGCGCTTAGTTCCATAGCCCTAATAACAGCCTGTGGCACATCCACATCTATGTGTTTGTTTGTTGCTATTTTGATAGTGGGATTATTAATGGAATTTGTTTCATCATATGCAACAATGTCCTGCTCTGCGCACATTTCATAAAAATCACCCCTTTCAAGCACTGCAATGGCAAGATATCCATTTTCATGCGCCATGTCGTATATGGTAGCATCCGGATAACCGACCACCTCAGCATCCGCACCAGAATTTCCGGTTACAATAACAGAATGTCCTGCCTCGGTATAGGTCTGGGGTGCACGCATATCCATTACGCGCGCACTTTCATTTGCAATCTGCAAAATATTATGCACAATTGCTTTATCGAGTACCGTTCCATCAATTGCATAAGGAACAAGTTCAGGATATATGTACGGTGAACCAAGTCCATCTATTATTAAGATGACTGCCCCGTCTGGTGTGTTCACGGGATTTATTTCTACAACTGTTGATGCAATGGCTGGTGGCGGTACAATAAGATACAATAAAAATAGGGTCGTTGCAACCAGTTTGATCATTGCAGGAGTTGTGCCCGGGGTATTGCATTTCATAAGGAGGAGGAATATCTGGCTCTGTATAAAGAAGTAACTATATTCGTATCTGTTTGGTCGTTCTTGACATTGAGATAATAATCCACTGCATGTAGCGGATTTCCACAATACTGGTGCGAATGTATTCGCGCTGTTTTCATAATGAACTCGTTAAACCAATCGCTTGGCACCAAGCATAAAGGTGTACTGACTCGGTACATATAGGTCTTGGGACAATAATATTTTTGGAATCAATGTGCAGTAGCATTTTTAGAAGGTTTTATCGTAAAAACTAACCGCTATGCGGCGGTATTTTTGTCCCAAGGCTGTTACATATACGATACTTTTAATGCCAGATCAATCCATTATCGGAGGTATCTCCCATCTTGTCAATAAGATATCGAATAACAATTAAGATTCTTCATTATAGAATATTATGGAAAATGCCGCCTGGCGGCGGTCGCATTGGTTTTCAATTCGTATATACCTGAATTTTGCACACAGGATTTAAGCTATACAAATCCATATATGATACTATACTAAACCGAGTCAGCTTTTTGTAACTTTCAGTTATCAGTTTGCTTTGCTGCATTTGTTCCATCACAAAATGGT